>JACPAJ010000028.1 GCA_016180865.1 Deltaproteobacteria bacterium | reverse complement strand
GAAGCGACATTCAGGTCGGCGTAAACGCGCTTAAATCCAATCATGCGGTAATGATCGATTTTTCCGAGACCTCGATAGTCGACCAGAAGTCCGGAAAAAAGAGCGGAGTTTTTGTAATCGCTTCCAAAAAGAGCGGCGACGTGGTTTACGGTTCGGCAGGAAAAGACGAAATCAACCTCGGCGGCGGCGATGACTTCGCAGACGGTTTGGGCGGAAATGACGATGTTTATGGATACGCATCCGCGCAGGTTCAGCAGGCATACGGGCCCGAAGCTCTCGGAGAAGACGGAAACGATATAATCTACGATGTTTACGGCACAGACAATATTTTCGGCGGCGGCGGCGGAGCGGATCAGGTTTATAGGGGCGAAACAGGCGGAATCACAGCGCCCGCTCAGGAAATTGAATCGCCGGAGCAGGAAATCGCCACATCACCCGAAGATATAAAAGGATGGTTCGATACCGAGGGGTGGTCTGTCGGCGCAAAGGGGAATGAACTTGTGCTGGAATCCGATAAGTCTGCGGCATCCTCGGTTATTAATATGAATGTAACCGATGAAGGCTATATGGTGTCGGGATCGCAGGAGGGAAACGATCTTATTCTGACAGCTGTGAACGTTAAAGACGGAATCCCAGTCTATTACAAAATAAGAGTGAAAGACTATTTCGATCCTAAACTTGACGCGGAGCTTAACATAACAAATAGTTTTATCGATCTTAGCGGCGATTTCAGCGTTGGGACAAAGTCCGTAAATTTGACAGGGACCGGAAATGACGGCGATATTTTGGTCGGCCCAAAGACGATTTTTGATGAATATGCTATGAATGCTTCCGACCTTGAAACAAGTTATAATGTTACCGCAGATGAATTAGCTGACAGGCTTGCCCCATGGCAGAATAGCGCCGATTCCGTATGGTACGGCGCAACACCCCAAGGCGGAACGGTCAGCCTGAACTGGAATAATATCAAAGGCAAAACAGAAGGAAACACGCTTGATATTCCCGCAAATATGGGAGCGGTTGCGTTTGTGCAATATGAAGGCTCCACGGCAATTATCACTCTTGCAAGCAACACGGGATATGAGCCGGAGCGCGTGGTTATAAAGGTCGAAAACGCTCCCGCCGATTTAAAAGTAACGATGAACGGGCAATCAGGCGGAGTTTATAGCCTTGGATCAACGGCGGCCGGCGTTACAATCAACGGCGAAGCGGGAATAGACTTTCTATCGGGCTATCAGTATGGAACGACAATAAGCGACAGCTCCGGAGATGCCGGAGTTAAGATAAAATACAAGCCTTCCGATCATCCGGCCGGCGAAAGCGGCGCTTCTACAAAAGAAAGCCTCATAGCCGAAATCGAAAGCGCCACATCGTTCGCGATGCTGGATAATTATCAGCTTGAAGTTGACGGATGGATCAACGCCGACGAAAAGCAGGAGATGCAGGACACGATCAATGAGGCGCGCGAAACGCTTATCAAGGACAAAACCACCGCGGCAACGACAGATGCGGAATTAGATTCCCTGACAGCCGAAATTGCAAAGCTTAAAAGCCACGGAGCCGGCCTTGCAACAATAACGCAGCTTGAAAATGATATTAAAGCCAAGAAGGAAGAGCTGAAAGCGTAACTATTTTCCAATTCCTCCCGGCCTTCCTTCAACAGCGCGGCGTGATTCTGCGGCTGGTCTTTTTCCTCCTTCGCGTACTATATCTCCATCTTTCCTTTCTTCTACGCCTCCGACGCGGTCGGCTTCGACGGCGGCGCTTTGAGCATCTGTCCAATTCGAAATATAACGTTCGCTTACATAGCCAGGACCTTTTATAAATGCACCGCCTTTGCCAATTTCACGCCATCCCATCTGCTCGGCTTCGCTTAGCCTGTTCCAATCTTTTAAACATCTTTCAGCTGTTCTTTGACGCTCGTTCGGAGAAAGGCCGTCAAAATTGAGATAAATCCTATCGAGATCTGTCATTATCATCTGAAGGACCAACTTTTCATTGATAACTGTCAGTTTTTCTACAATCCTCCTGCGATGTTCCGGTAAACGAGAATCGTCCTTTCCTGGTTTAGCCTCAACAACAACCGCTTCTTCGTACATTTGCCGGGCCTGCAAATCTTTACCCCCTCTTCTATACATATCTCCGGCTAATTCTAACGCCAGCATTTTTTCCACAGGCGTTTCGGCAGCTTTCGCAGCTATTTCATAAAGCCGGCCGGCACTTTCAAAAAAGTGCTTTGCCTTTTCAATTAGCCCTTTATTTGCCAAACAAGAAGCATATTGAACTTCCATTTCAGCGGCTTTTACGTGTTGGCCGGTTTCGGAATAAATTCTGACTGCAGCGCTATAAAATATGTCTGCATTTTCAAAATCACCCGCAATTGCCAACATTCCTCCAAAACCATTCAGCTCTGCCACAGTATGTTCCGCTTTCAGTTGTTCAGCAGCGTCAAAACGCATATCTCTGCTATATCTGCTAAGCTTTCCGGCCTGTTCGATCGCGTGGTCGATTTCTTTCAGCCAACCCGAAATAACAGTTGCGTCCTGCCACCTAACTTTTGCAAAATCAAATCCTCCATATTTTGCCACAACCCTGTCTACAGCTTTCTTTATTGTTGGAAAATCCGCCGGAAGAAGAGGCCCAAAGCCGGACGTTGTTGTATATGCAATAGTTCCGTCCTGAACTTTTTCTAAATAGCCTATTTCCGCTTCTAAGCGTCGGTCCTCACTAACTGCCACTTCATACGGTAGCTTATTCAGTGACAATGCCGTTGCAATATCTTTGCGAGCTTCTTCTAGCTCAACTATGGCAGTAACTGCGTTACTGTTTTTTTGAGCAACCCGAGATATTAACTCATGCATGCTGATTCTAAACGTCCACACTATAACAGATTCTTGTCCGCTATCTACAGGGCCGAGGGCATTTAAAACATCTCCGGGCAGCTGTCTTTTGCCATTTTGATGGTCTGCATATATGCTGCCATATTCCGCAGCTGCCCTAGAATAATCTACGGAAGCATTAATTGCGTCGCCATTCCGCCTTTTGATATCACCGATTTCCTCTAATAAACGCGCCCCTTCAAATCTGCGGCCCTGCAGTTTATAAATCTCTGCGGCATTTCTAAGATCATCAACAGCTAGCTTATAATCTTGCCCTAACTGCTCTGTTAATTGAGCTCGCAGCTTGAAAAGTCCCGCTAATTTTATTTGCATAGCGACATCAAGCGAGTCATAAACTTTTGACTTTCGATGCGATTTCTCCCATTCATCAATTGCTCTGATTGCGCCACTAATATACATCAGCGCTTCACCCGATGACAGCCCATGTGCGCTACCTATCAACAAATCAACGCTTACATTTAATTCTTCAAGAGTTCTTGGAGAATTGGGCGGCAATGAAACCGCGCTCGCCATAAATAATCTTAAGGCCATATTGGCGAAAGGCATTCCAAATGCTGCGTTGAATTTTTTACTTGGATCATCATAACTAAAAGCCCTTTGCTCACTGTCAGCTACTTGCAGCTTTTTTAGCGCGGGGATGAAAAAGAGTGTATTTTTCACAACTTCAATAGATGACATACAATATCTCCTTTGTAAGGCCTATCAGGTCGCATAAGCTGGCGTAAATGTCAATACTTCACTGAAACCAGATAAAGCCCGCAAGCAGGTGCCGTCACTCCGGCCTTTTTCCTGTCCTTTGCCTCGAGAATTTTCTTCATCTCGCCCGCTGACAAGACGGAGACAAGGGTTCCGACGATATTCCTGACCATAAACTTCAAAAAACCGCCACCAAAGACATCTATCGCTATCAAAGTCGAATCCAAGGCCGGAATTAGCGAAAATTTCACAGTTTTCACCTTAATTGCATCAATTTGCCTGACTTTTGTGCAATTTGCGTCTCCTGAAGCACAAAAAGAAGTAAAATTGTGCTTTCCGACCAGAGCTTTGGCCGCTTTTTGCATAAAAACTGCATTAATATTCTGGTTTTTCCTTAGGTGCCAGGCACGGTTTTTTAATATAGCCGGCCGAGATTTTGCCAATAATATCAAATACCTGTAATGTTTCCCCTTGGCGTTATTTTTAGCATGAAACGAAATAGGGACATCTTCCGCGTTTTTTATAACAATATCGTTTGGCAGGAGCGAATTCAGCCCCCGGCGAAAACCTTCACATGAAATCTTTGACTCCGTCTTAAAATTGGCGGCCTGCGCTATTGCATGCACGCCGGCATCTGTCCGGCTGGCTCCCAGAAGAACAGCTTTTTTGCCCGTCATTTTAGAGACGGCATTTTGAATTAACGCCTGCACGGTTACGCCATTAGGCTGAATCTGCCAGCCGCAGTATGCTGTGCCATCGTATTCAATTATTAGCTTGATGTTACGCATCAGAATTCAAACAGGAAACCGGCGGAATAAATAGGCCCCGAAAGATCAAGGCCGTTCCCTCCAAAATCATTTATCCAGTTATATCTCGCCTCCATAACGATATAAAAATCGTTAATGCCGTAATCGAGCTCCATGCTTTCATCCGAATCAAGCCACTTCATGAGAAATTGCAAGCCGCCTGCCGAATGAAATCCGGTTTTAAATCCCTTTGTCGTGTCGCCTTTTACATTCTCCCTGAAAAAAACGTAATCGAATCCGCTTTTGACATAAGGAACAACTATCTGCTCCTCCGCATAATCGATCCGCCACACAAGATTTGTTTCCATCGGCACAAGCGTCAAATTGAATTTATCCGCGGAGGCGGCGGATGTTGAGGACCCAAGCGCGGTTCCGTCTTTGGTCATAAAACCGGCGCCGGCTTCAACCCCGTATTTTCCATTATAAAGAAAGCCGCCGCCTATGGAAAAAACCACATTGCAGCATTTATCGAAAAATTGCTCCGTGACGTTATCGGTCGGCATCCAGAAGCCTGTTTTTAATTCGGTCGACCACCATTGCGGAGATTTTTCTTTTGCGAACGCATTGCCGCTGAAAATAATAATGCCCGCGATTGCCAGATAAATTGCCCTGCGCCGGATGATAACAAACAAAATCGGCAGCAGTAATATAATGAAAGGGGCGATTTCTTTAGAATTGCCATCAAAATTAACGGAACACCCCGCCTCGCCGCTTAAGCCCGCCGGACCGACCGTCCTTTGCGGAATCGCGGAGGCCGCGGAACCATCCGAAAGAAGATACGCCCTTGGCCCAACGTTTGAATTAGAATCAACGGCTTCAACGGCGATGTAATATGTCGTATCGTTTGTCAATCCTCCGACCTCTGCGGTAACGCTATCGCCGCTTGAGGGCTGCGCGGTTGTCGAAGATGCATCGGTCTTTGTCTGGACAGTGGCGGCGTCAGTATCAATATAAATATTATAATGATCGATATCGGCGGCCGTTAACCGCGTGAAAGTTGCATAAACGCGCCCGTTTCCAAAACCTGTCGAATTTATTGTAACGGCTCCGGGCGGCGTATCGACCGTAACGGTCGCGGCCGCGCGGCCTGTCAAACTATCGGCGTCCGTAACAAATACAAAAACCGTATTGGCTCCTTCGCTTAAAAGGCTTGAATTGGTATCATACGAAAAAGTAAGAGCGGTATCCGTTGCCGCAACAACGCTTCCGGAAGTGGCTCCGCTTGTATCGGTTAAAAGCGTTCCGCTTTCGTCGATATCCCCCCCGCTTCTTATTTCATAGGTTCCGGCAACATCCGATTGAAAAGACAGTGCAAATGTTCCTCCGCTTTGAAGCGTTGTTGCTGAGGCTGCGCTTGAATCGGCATAGGTCGGCGCTGCCAAAGTAATAAACGGCTTTTCGGTGAGAACGGAAATTTCTCCGCCGCCGGACGACATGTATGTATAACCGTCGGCAGATGTAATAAGAAAGCCTGTGTAAGTCGTTGAAATCGGATCATCGGTGCCGGCATCGTTTGTCTCATCCAAATCTACGACCGAATTATCCCCGGTATCGAATATCGAAATGCCGTCCTGCCCCGAAACAAAGCCGTAAACCGCTCCGTCGGGGCTGAAAATATCCATCAGCGTTACATCTTTCAGCTCCGAATTCAGATCAAGCGCTATAGGCGTTCCAACGCTGTGAGCCGACGTGCTAATCACCTCTATCGTGCCGTCGGTTGAATTTACAGCATAAACCTTTGAACCGTCTTCCGAAGCAGTCAGCGCTTCAAGGTCATCGCCGTTTGTGATATCGATATCTATAGGGCTTCCGACAGTTCCGTTTGAGCTGATGAAAAGAATCCGGCCGGCATCGGTCGCGACATACAATTCGTTCGCAGCCGATACAAAGAGAATATCTAAAACCGAAAAAGAGACATCCGTTACGGCGCTTGCCAAAGAAACGCCCGTAGCAGCGCTGCTGGAATCGGGATTGTAAATGTAAATTATTTTATCCGAATTATTAAGCACGTAAAGCGTCGGCGATGCCCCGGAAGTGTCGGCCGCCATTAAAGTAAGCGTTTTCCCTGCTGCAATCGTCGTGCTTTCCGGAGTTTCGGTTATCGTGTCGAAGTCCATCTTCAAAACATCTCCGTCGGACTGGGAAGCGTATATGATATTATCGTCCGGAACAAAAACCATTCCGCCGATATTGCCGTCCGTGTCGTCGTCTTCGGAAAGAACCGGCGGCTGATTTGAAGCGAGCGCGTATTTTGCAAGGTCGATGACTTTGATGGTTTCGCCGGCCGCCACAATCAAATATCTGTCGTCATCCGAAATAATCAATCCATCGGCAGCCTGTGCTATTCCAAGATCAACGGTCTTTTTGATTGTAGTGGGATAGGCATAAAGAGAAGATGAAATAAGCAGTATGGAAAACTGTAGCAACAGTCTTTTCATATCAGCAGTTCGGCTATCTGCACCGCGTTTGTCGCGGCGCCTTTTCTTAAATTGTCGGCTACAATCCAGCAGTCAATGCCGTTTGCAATCGACGCATCCTCGCGGATTCTTCCCACAAAAACTTCATTCTTGCCCTCGGCGTCAAGAGCAAGCGGATATTTTTCAAAATCATTTATAACAATGATATTCGGCGCCTTGCTTAATAGCGCTACAACATCATTTACGGTTAATTTCTTTTCTGTTTCGATGTTCACCGATTCTGAATGGCTGACCTTTACGGGAACTCTCACGGCCGTGCATGTAACGGCTATTAACTCATCGCCCATAATCTTCTTTGTCTCCAAAACAACCTTCATCTCCTCTTTCGTATAGCCGTTTTTTTCAAACTTATCAATATGAGGAATACAATTAAAGGCGATTTGAGCGGAAAACACCTCTCTTTTTTTATCGCCTTTGACCTGTTGCAAAAGCTCTTCAATCGCTTCGCGCCCGGCGCCTGAAACGGACTGGTAGGTTGAAACAACGACCCTCTTTATGCGGGCCCTGTCGTGAATCGGCTTTAAGACGCACACAAGCTGGATTGTGGAGCAGTTTGGATTTGCGATTATCCCCTTTTTAAAGCCTTTTATAACATGCGCGTTTACCTCTGGGACAATAAGCGGGATGTCTTTATCCATCCTAAATGCCGAAGTATTGTCGATAACAATCGCCCCGCTTTCCGAAGCAGCCGGGGCATACTCCATGCTGACCGAAGCGCCGGCGGAAAAAAGGGCGAAATCTATTTCGCCAAACGATTTTTTAGACAGAACTTCCACGTTTATTTCTTCTCCGCGGAATTTAACGTTTTTACCGAGGGAATCGGCGCTTGCAAGCGGAAGCAGCTTTTTAACCGGAAATTTCCGCTCTTCCAAAACGCGAATCATTGTTTCGCCGACGAGGCCGGTGGCCCCCACCACTGCGACATTATATTGTCTCA
>JACPAJ010000027.1 GCA_016180865.1 Deltaproteobacteria bacterium | reverse complement strand
TTAAAATATTCAAAATTGCTCCGGCAAGATTCGATGCGTTTGTAGGACTTCCAAACTGGTCGGAAACCACGCGAACTTCGCTCCGCTCGCTAAAAAGTTTGAGCATTGTTGATACAAAGTTTCTCCCATTCCTGCCATAGAGCCATGCCGTGCGGATAATAAAATAGTTTGAAATGAGCCCTGCAATCTCCTTCTCTCCGCAAAGTTTGCTTTCTCCATAAATGTTTATCGGTTTCGTTTTGTCTGTTTCGCAATAACCATCCGCGGCATTCCCCGAAAAAACATAATCCGTAGATATGTGAATGAGCCGTGCGGCGAGATTTTTCGCCAGCAACGCAATGTTTTTCACGCCATCGCAATTAATCCTGAAAGCCTCTTTTCTCTCTTCTTCCGCTTTGTCAACATTTGTATAAGCCGCGCAGTTCACTATCCACTCTATTTTGCTGCCGGCTGCAAACTCCTTCAGCCGTTCAAATGAGCAGATATCGATATCTGCATCCGATGCAACATAGGATATTTGGCGCAATCTTAGCAGCCTTTCGACTTCGCTCCCCAGCATCCCTCTATTTCCAATAAGCCAGATCATTTTTTATAAGTAAAATTGTATTCTGCCTCTCTGAATTTCGGATAGCGACTATCCTTTTCGGATAAAACAGGCTCTTTTACCGGCCAGTCAATATTCAAGTTGGAATCATTCCAGATTATGCCCCGTTCGCTCGAAGGCCTGTATTCAGCAGTGCATTTATAATAGACCTCGGCTTCATCGCTTATAACAACAAAACCATGTGCAAAGCCCTTTGGAATATATAACATCTTATTGTTTTCTGCGGAAAGTTTTACACTAAACCACTTGCCAAACGTTGGCGAGCTCTTCCTTATATCAACGGCAACATCAAATATCTCGCCCTCGAGGCATCTGACAAGCTTTCCCTGCGCATATGGCTCAAGCTGATAATGAAGCCCTCTCAAAACGCCTTTTGCCGATCTTGAATGGTTATCCTGCGTAAAATATTCGTTGATACCGTTTTCGGCGAAATCCGAATATTTATATGATTCAAGAAAAAAACCCCTGCCATCGGGAAAGACTTTCGGCGTTATAATAACCAGCCCGGGGATAGAAAGTTTCTCAAACGTAAATGACATATTAACTGACGATCCTTAGTAGGTACCGGCCGTATTCGCTGTTTTTGCAATTAGACGCCAGCTTCACTAACTGCTCGCGGTTTATATAACCGAGAGAATAAGCAATCTCTTCCGGACATGCGATTTTCAGCCCCTGCCGTTTTTCCATGACGGAAACATATTCGGAAGCCTCAAGCAGCGTTGCATGCGTGCCGGTATCAAGCCACGAAAATCCCCGTCCCATGACTTCCACCCTCAGCTTCCCAAGCTCAAGATAAGCTTTATTGACATCCGTAATTTCAAGTTCTCCCCTTCGTGAAGGTTTAATGCCTTTTGCAATTTGCCGAACATTATTATCATAAAAATAAAGCCCCGTCACCGCGTAGTTGGATTTCGGCTTTTCGGGCTTTTCGTCTATCGATTTTACATTCCATTTTTCATCAAAAGCTACAACGCCATACCTTTCCGGATCGTTGACGTAATAGCCAAACACTTCCGCTCCGCCTTTTTTTTCAATATTGGCAACCGCCTTATTCAAAAGCTCAATAAGGCCATGGCCGTGAAATATATTATCGCCAAGAACAAGGCATACATTGTCTCCGCCGATAAATTCCGCTCCGATTATAAAGGCCTCAGCCAGCCCCTTTGGCTCTTTTTGTTCGGCGTATGATATTTTCAGGCCGATAAATGATCCGTCGCCGAATATCTGCCTGAAACGGGGCACGTCCTGAGGCGTAGAGATAATTAAAATATCCCTGATGCCTGAAAGCATCAATACCGATAACGGATAATAGATCATCGGCTTGTCGTATACCGGCAAAAGCTGTTTGCATACGGCAGATGTCGCCGGATAAAGTCTGCTGCCGTTACCGCCGGCTAGGATGATGCCTTTCATAATGTTTAAAACGTTGTCATAAAAACCCTTGAATATCAAGACTAATTGTGCGAGCTTTTGTGCTGCAAAATATGCTGAACGGTAAAAAAATCGTCGTTGTCATGCCTGCATTCAATGCTGAAAAGACCCTCGCGGCAACTTATGCCGAAATTCCGCATGAAATAGTAGATGATGTGATTTTGGTGGACGATGCGAGCCGTGATAAAACAATAGAAGTTGCCGCCGAGCTCGATCTAAAGCGTTTTATCCATCCCAAAAACCGCGGCTACGGCGGAAATCAGAAGACCTGCTACAGCGAAGCCTTAAAACTCAACGCCGATATTATCATCATGCTCCATCCGGACTACCAGTATACGCCGAAACTTATAACGGCCATGGCATCTTTGATTGCAAACGGGCTTTTTGACTGCGTGCTTGGGTCGCGCATTTTAGGCGTCGGAGCTTTGAACGGAGGAATGCCGCTTTACAAATATGTTTCAAACCGCTTTTTGACGTTTATCGAAAATCTGCTCGTCAATTACAAGCTTGCGGAGTATCATACGGGATACAGAGCGTTTTCAAAAAAAATCTTCGAATCGATACGGTGGCAGAAAAATTCCGACGACTTCGTTTTTGACAATCAGATGCTCGCGCAGATAATATTCAGCGGGTTTTCCATCGGAGAAATCACCTGCCCCACAAAATATTTTCCCGAAGCATCCTCGATAAATTTCTCAAAAAGCCTAAAATACGGCATAGGAGTATTATGGACAGCTATCCAATTCAGGCTTCACAGGTGGAAAATCGCAAAATTCCCCATATTCGAAAGTGGCTCCCCCTAGCTTTAGTTATCTTTATTGCAGGTGCAATCATGCTGCCTTCCCTTGGGAGATACCCTTTCTGGCAGGATGAGGCCGAAACCGCGCTTCTAGCTAGAAGCATAGTAAAAAACGGCCTTCCCTGCGCATGGGATGGAAAGAACATAATAACGCAGCTTAACGGAAATGAATCGACGGCAGACGGCCTGTGGACGTTCACCCCATGGCTTCCATTTTACATAACAGCAGGCTCTTTTAAGCTTTTCGGAGAATCGAATTTTGCCGGACGCCTGCCGTTTGTTCTGATTGCGCTTTTGTCTTTAATTCCGGTCTATCTGCTGGCTCTTAAAATTACAAATTCAAGACACGCCGCGATTGTTTCGACAGTATTCTTGGCGCTTAACATGCAGTTCATTCTTTATTCCCGCCAGTGCAAATATTATTCGATTTTCTTTCTGCTTGCGCCGCTGGCGCTGCTCTTTCTGACCGAAATCGCAAAATCGCGGAAAAAAGCGGTGCTCTTTTCGTCGTGTCTTATATTAATGTTCCATGCCAATTATGTGGCTGCCTTCACGCTTGTCTGCGGAATGCTTTTTTACGCGGCAGTTTCTAAAAACAAGGATTTATTTAAAAGATTAGTTATCATCGGCATAGCCATCATCCCTTTCACGATTCCGTTTCTCTTCCTTTCCGATATTGGCGCATCCGCAGCAGGCGTGACAAGCGCTCCTACTTTTAAATCATATTTTGAAAAACTTTTCAGGCATATCTGGTATTTCAATAACATGGTATTTCCGGTCATTCTCTTCATTCCGTTTTATTTCTCAAAAACGCTTAGACAGTCCTCAAACATGCTTCTGGCGGTAATCTTAGGCGCATGGCTGGCTCTGCCGCTGACAAATCAGGATGTTTTTAGATACAACTTGGGTTTAATCCCTCTGTTCCCAATAATGCTGTCGCTGATTCTTGCTTCCGTCTGGCGCAAAAACAAAACATTTGCGGTATTTGCCGCGCTGATTCTTCTTTCTACAAACATTTTGAACTATTTCCCGTGGATAATGTCTAAAATAGCGCTTAAAACCGCCGATTATAAATTCGTCAAATTTATAAAATTCGACTCTTCCGAAAAGACAAAAAGATATCTTTTAAACCTTGATTCGGAAATATCCGGCCTGTCGTTGAAATCTATAATAACTCATGACGTGCTCAAAAGCGAATATACCGCCTACCTGAACGAAATAAACGGCAAATACGATGAGCCCCTTGCGGCAGTGATAAAATTCTTATCCGAAAATGCTTCCGACAATGATATAATTGCGATCAACTTCGACCAGCTGAGCCTTGCCTATTATCTGGATTTAAAAATAGCAAACATGATCGATAAGGAAAAGCTTGCCATCGCTAAAAAGTTTACCCTTCCTGATTATATACTCGGGTATTCGGATGCCGACTGGTATATTGATCATCCGGCTTCGCTATTGCAGGGCCCTGTGGTCAATAAAAGCGGCGTCTTAAAACCGGGCGGCGAGATATTTGATACCGGCATAAATACGCTTTATTGGGACGGGAACTGGCCGCAGAGGTTCAGAAATTACGCAAATAAATATCTCTTCAAAGAAGAGGCATTCAATGAAACCGTTAAAATCTATAAATTGAATTCGTCGAAATAAAGCGAGACGGCAGTTGAAAACAGCCAGTTGTTCACAGAATTTCCGGCGCTGAAATTCCAGTTTTCTATTCTTTCGTATCCGCCCTCAAATTTGAAACCGATTCTTTTTGCCGCCTTAATGTCAATGCCTGTAATGCCGCGATATCTTCTTTCATGAGTCATCGAAACAGCTTTTAAAATCTTATCTCCGCCGCCTGAGGCATTTGTCTGGGTGTAATATGTCGACGAATCGTAATCTTCAAACGCCAGCTCTAACCTGCCGGCGCAGCCGGCATTTGGCCTCCAGTATAACGTTGAATATATTCCGTCGGCATCCGGGCCGAGAGCATCGCCTATAACCGTTCTGTTTAAAGCATAACCGGATGCCCATATTCCGTGGCGGTAAGTGAGAGGAGCCGTATGATGATATTCGAGCCTTAATCCCAAAGAACCGCTATCGGTCAGCCTCGGCGAATATAAGCCCGTAATAAATGCCGCCTGGTTGAAATAATTTTTTCCAAGCCTGAAAGCTCTCACAATCGAGTCTTCTATGTATTCATCAAAATATACAACGCTCCCCCGAAGCGGCGGTATCGTTATTCTCAAGTCTAAAAAACCAAACGCGTTATTTGCAACGTTGGAAGCGTTAATGTTGCCGGAACCCCATTTATGAAACGGAAAAAGCTCTGTCAAAGGATCCCAAAAAGAGGCGTTCGGGGCTCCGTCACCTCCCATCATGATTGTATGGGAAACTCCTAATTCGAAAAAACTCAAGGGTATCAAAGTCCATTTAGCCCCGTAAAAATAGGTATTTTTAAACTCCCGTTCCGGCCCAAGCGTCGAAACAAAAAACGTGGCTTTCATATGCCCCAGATATTTGAATATCCATGGGGCCTGCCATGGCGATGCATTGCTTATTTTAACCATATCCAGCGGCCTTGCATTTGCAGATAACATCACGCCGCCGAATTCGCTCTGCCCCCATAAAATATTATCCCGCCCGGCCTCAAGCTCGATATTATGCCATCCGCCCTTGGCATACAAACGATGAATCCTTGCTTCCGATCTATCACTGTCAAATTCAAACCTCGGCTCCGCTGTAAACGCAAAATAACGGCTTAGATAGAGATTATGTTTTGTCGAAATAAAATAATTAGCGCCATTCGCAAATTGAAGCCCCTGCTTATATTTATTAAATGAAGTAATCTCGGCATCGATGCCGCCCTGGTTATTATTTTGCGGAACCAGCCTGGGCCTGCTTGAATTTCCAAGAAGGTTAAATTCGAGGCGCTGCAAAGCTTCGGCGCTTAACCCTTCGCGCAAATTCAGAAGCTCGGCTTCGTATTCCTTTTCATAGTGGGCTAAGAGCCTGTCCAAATAAAGAAATCTGCTTATTTTCTTTGAAGCGGACGGCTTCTCTCCCAATTTATTTCGCGCGCAGCTGATTATTCTTGCAACTTCCGCGCGTGAATACGGCCGCTGGCCTATAATAACATCCTTAACCAAGCCATGAGCAATTAATATATCGATATCATGATATACTCTGTCTTCAGGAGGCGCATTCAGAGCCGTATCCGCGTAAGCCGAGGAGACAAATAAGCACAAAATCAATATTATCGGCCAAATTCTCTGCAATCTAATTCCTCCATTCTTAAAAATACCGCGCCGCGATCTTTAAAAAAGCATATCGTCTCACGAAGCACGTCAAAAGCAATATCCCCTGTCCTGAATTTGCAGTCAAACCTTAAATGCTCTTTTTGCAAGTTAACATACTCCCACGGATGAACGAACAAAACAACCGGATCGCGCAAGCACGACAAAATAGAGTTTCGTATTAATGACGGCATTCTTAAAACAATGGATGTCGTTGATGCCGGAACACAAAAAATCCCGTCCCTTAGAGACGGCCTGACAAGGGGATTTTTATGCTTTGCCTCGGATGAATCAAGCCTGAAACCGTTATCGGCGAGAATTTTAAGATGCCTTCTCGGAAACTGAAGATAAGGCGCGCGGAAAGAAGTGACTTTATAAAATCTCCGGAGGGTTTTTGCCGCTTCTGCAATTTCATGGCGCACTGCTTCGCTGTCGGCCCTATCAAGGCGGATATGCCTGTTTCCGTGGCATCCAAGCTCATGGCCGGATGCAACCAAACGGTCGATCGCATCGGGATATTTGCCGGCGATTTCAGCTGTGGCAAAGAACGTCGCCGGAATATTTGCTTCTTTAAGCAGCCCCAAAAGTTTCGGCATTCCTTCATTTATTCCGCGGCATGTTTTGGCAAAAGGCGGACAATCCTCTTCAACATCTACTGTGATGAAAACCCTCATAGGAGGCTTTATCACATGCTGAATTTCTTTTTAGCAAGCAAAAAGACAAAGGCGGGAATAGCTATTTCTTTCTTCGTTTGATTATTATCGGCAGGCTGCCGAATAATAGCATGATCTGCATGATCATTCCGCTGGTATTTGGCGTCGCCATCGCAATATTAGCTCCGCATGCGCCGCCGCCAGCGCCCGAAGTGGCTTGAGCTTTCCCGTCTGCGCTGTCAGGAGCAAGATTATTGTTGTCGTTGTTTTCATTATCATCATCTCCCACAGGGGGAGAGGGAGTAGCAATTGAATCCGCAGCCATCAGTAATTTTGAAGAAGGGATAAAAATACTATCACGCGGCCATATCGAACGAGATCATGAGTTGGAAATGCAGGGCTTGAGCGATCCGTTGCAATAAATCCAGCGATGGGATACGATGGTCTGTCCCTGATTCTAGTCGGGCGATAACAACCTGACTGGTGCCTGCTCGTCTGGCTAAGCCCGCTTGAGTCAAACCGGCGCGTTGTCGCGCAGAGCGTACAATTCTGGCAATCTGGCCAATAGCTTTTTCATGTTCAAATCGAAATTTGAACTCCGAATTCTTTAGTTCCTTTTTGATCGCATCCCTCAACGTAACTCGCTTAGTTTCTTTTTTCATAATAACACCTCTTTCATGCGTTTTATAGCAACATCGCGTTCTCTCAAGGGCAGCTTTTGGTTCTGTTTTTTATATGCATGAAGCAGAACCATTTCTCCATGTTCTACGATCACGTAAAATATTCTGTTGTGAGAAATTTTAATTTCCCACAGTTTTCCATCTATCTGTCGAAAAGTCGCCCTGTTAGTCTCAAACCCGAATTGTTCAATGTCCGACAAAACAGCTAATATATGAGCGCGTTCGGCATTTTGAAGAGACCGCACGTAATCAAGAACAGGTGATCTTCCCGACGATGTTTGATAAAATGTAATCTTCATGGCCGCCCAACTGACGAAATAAATAATATATCCAATTGGATATATTGTCAATTGTTTGTTTTATTGTCATGTTCCTAAAAAAACCGCGCAACTAAT
>JACPAJ010000153.1 GCA_016180865.1 Deltaproteobacteria bacterium | reverse complement strand
AAAAAAGCGGTTATTTTATTGAGTGAGTTTTTATCAGGGGAGTAAAAACTTTTTACTCTATTAAGGGAGAAGTCATATTGATTTGTCCACAACTCAAGGAGCTGTTCCGGTTTTTTTAAAAGAATAAACCCATTTCTTCCAAGGCCGCCGGTTTCAATGACGCCAAATTTTTTCAGGCACCCTGTTATTCTGGCTACAAGCCCAACGCTCACATTTGATGTCTTGGCAAGTTCTCTTATGTTCCACCTAAAGTCAGGTTTTGCCAGCAGCTCTCTAAGCGCTAAGGTTGATTTATCTTTAAATATTGAATAGTTAGCATTATACATATGTTCAATATATGATATATGGTACTCAATATTGAACATTTAGTCAAGTGGAAAGGGTTGTTTGCCAAGTGATTGTTTTTGTGCTAGTTAAACGTTCTATGCCGTTGCGCATCTTTCTTATTATTTCAGCGCTTGCCTTTTTTGCAAGTCATTCATATGCGGCCGCGTTGCCCCCCTTTCCGCAGGGCGACGGTTCAATAACGTTCTACAACTACCACACGGGCGAGGTTCTTGACGTAAGCTATCGCGCCGGACAAAAGTACAATAAGAACGGCATTAAAAAGATTCAGCATATTTTCAGATCCCGTTCGGATGATTTGGAGCATAAGATTGAATTAAACCTGATTGATCTCTTGGATAACATTCAGGACCATTTTAAAGCCGATGCGATCGAGCTTATATCCGGCTATAGAAGTCCTGAGCTAAACAAGCAGCTTAAAGCAGAAGGCCAAAATGTTTCCGAACAGAGTTTGCACATGGAAGGGAAGGCGGCAGATATTCACATAGATGAAATTTCCGAAGGTGAAATAGTTATCCAGCGCAGGATTTTGTCCATGTCGATGTGGGAGAGTTGCGCAATTGGAATCTGCCTGATAAGCCGGGCCGGGAGCTGTTGGGTTTTCAAAAGGGGAGCGAGTGGCAGATTTTGACCGGCAAGAACGTCTATAAGGCAAAGGGCAGCGTGCGATTCAGCTTGACGAATATCTCAAATGAAAGAAGGGCTTTTTCCGATAACATCGAGCTGCGGATATTCAGAAAAGGCGAATGGAAAACTTTGCGTCTCTTAAATTCATGCAATGGCAAAACAATTGGAGCCGGCCAAACATGCCGAGGGCGGATTATTCCCGAAGCAGGCGATCCTTTTGGAAAATATATGCTCTCCATCCCCGCCGACAATGCCAATTCGAACGAGTTTTATTTGAAAGCGCGATAAACATCCGGTTCAAAAATACTATTTCCCCGATCTTTCTTTGCCGACCTTGACATAATACCTTTTGGGCGACCATTGATTTAGGCTTCGGGTCCCGCCGCCGGCAAGCAAGGCCACCCCTTGCCTTTCATTCAATGGCGACAAGCAGCAGGTGGGTGTGATGGCTTGAAGCTATATCGCGAAGCGGCAAAGAAGAGCGCACCGCGAGGCCTTCGGTCACACTGCATGGTTTTTTCCAAGCAGTGCGATGCCGAGGACTGTTTGAGCCGAGCACTCAAGATTTAAATGTTCTGCCTTGAATGCTCGGCGAGTTCCGCAGGCAAGAAGGCCGAGTCGGCGGATGGATTCAATCGAAATCCTAGATTCAAGCCATCACACCCGCCTGCTGCTCGTCGCCTAAAAGGTACTATGTAAAGTTTGGGTGTAAGGCAAAAATCTCCTTGCCTTGAATAAGAATATAAATTAATCATCGCAATGGCAAAAAGCGCATCTATGTTGAAAAATAAAATTAATAGCCTGCGTTCTAAAATCCGCTCTCTCGGAAGCGCCGTTGTTGCGTTCTCCGGCGGGGTCGATTCCGCGGTTTTGGCCTATCTGGCCCATCAGGAGCTGAAAGATAAAATGCTTGCGGCTACGAGCGATTCGGCCTCCGTTCCGTCCCGTGATTTAAGTTCCGCAAAGTTATTCTGTAAAAACAGGAATATTCCCCATCTAATCGTCAATACCGATGAATTTAAAAGCGAGGCATACGCGCTTAATCCCGATAACAGGTGTTTTTACTGCAAAAGCGCTCTGTTTGAATCTCTTCACGCAGTTATGAATGAGAAAGGATTCAAATTCATAGTTGAAGGGACAAACGCATCCGAAGTCAAGGGCCACAGGCCGGGTTTTAAAGCTTCCTGCGACAACCCAAATGTGGCGACGCCTTACGCGGATCTGAATATCACAAAGGATGAAGTGAGAGCAATTGCAAGGAGCCTCGGCCTTGAACTTGCGGAAAAACCTTCGACCGCATGTTTATCTTCAAGAGTTCCAACCGGCACAAAGCTCGATCCGAAACTTTTAAAAATGATAGATGAAGCCGAAAATTTTTTAATAGATCTCGGATTAAAACAGGTAAGAGTGCGCCATAACGGAGATATTGCAAGAATTGAGGCGGATGAATATGGCATGGCAATTTGCATTAATAATCATTCGAAAATCGCCGCAAAACTGAGCAAGCTTGGCTGGAAAAATGTTGCACTTGATT
>JACPAJ010000023.1 GCA_016180865.1 Deltaproteobacteria bacterium | reverse complement strand
GAGGGTTTCGTGAGAAGGGCAACGCAGTATAAAAGGATTTATTGGACAATGCGCTACTTAGCTCTTTTTATTTCTTCTCTAACAATATTCCGCAGCGCCTCGGGGCTTCGCCACGCACGCAGCAACCGTTGATTTATAAAAATGGACGGCGTCCCCGAAAGATAAATATGATGCGCAACTTCTATATCTTCCTTTACGCGGGCTAAAGTTTCATCGCTATCCATGCATTTGCCCATCCATTCTTTATCTATTCCGTGCTTGCCGGCAAGATCCATAAGAAGCTCTCGTGAAAGCTTTTGCTGGTTCTTAAAAATATCGTCGTGGTATTCCCAGAACTTTTCCTTTTCGTTTGCGCAGACTGCGGCTTTTGCTGCAAGACATGCATTTTGATGCATCGGCCCCTGCATATACTGGTTGCATGAATTATCCAGCGGATAATTTAAATAAGCGAATTTCACTTTATCGCGGAATTCATGCAGAAAAGGCCTGACATTGAAGGCCGCCACTCTGCAGAAAGGACACTGAAAATCGCTGAATTCGGCGATTGTGACCTTGGCATCCTTATTCCCCCATATGGGAGCCTTTGCCAAATCCTGAGGCTTGATATCATACAACGATTGCCTAAAGTGAGCGTTTACAACCTCTTTTATGTCAAATGCGCTAAGTTCCGGCGTTGCACCCTTTGCCGCAGAAAGAGAAAAGACATAGCCTATTCCAAAAATTATGCCGGCGGTCAATAGATGCGGAAGCATTTTTTTGGAGCGCGCCAATGCAATCCGCCCTTTTATAGAAAGAGAGCCGCCGGCCAAAAGCGCGATAAAGATAAAAAGATTAAGCGCATACTGCGCCGCGCATGTTATACAGACGGCATGCAATGTGAACACAGATGCGTACGCCATCCGAACGGTCCATAAAAGGCCGATGAACGAAAGAGCGCTCGCAAATGATAAGGCTTCAAACCTTTGCTGTTTTGAGCTTCTGACGAAAAAAGCGTAGCAGCCAATAATTATATAAAATAAAATACCCCATGCTGCCACGGGAACGCCGGCCATTTCAGAATAACTGGAAGCATTAATAATATCGCAATTTACGACTTCATTAATTGAACAAAAACTGGCCTCTTCGAAACCATTTTTGCGGACGTGAAAGTATTCGCCAGCGGAAATGCTGGCAATCACAATTCCCAATAAAGCGGAAATAAAAACCGCCGTTAACCATTTTTTGCGCATATTTCCCCCGAAATAGTGATTTAGAATATCAAATCATCCACCTGCCAGTCAACAAAGCTTTTCAGTTTTTTGGAGCGGCTCGGATGGCGCAG
Organism: Deltaproteobacteria bacterium; assembly: GCA_016180865.1. GTDB lineage: Bacteria > UBA10199 > UBA10199 > 1-14-0-20-49-13 > JACPAJ01. Next base: position 7,017 of record JACPAJ010000023.1, on the reverse strand, counting down.
TTTTCTCAAAGCTTTTGCTTCAATCTGCCTGATCCTTTCGCGCGTAACGGCAAAATCGCGCCCCACCTCTTCCAGAGTATGGTCGGACTTTTCGCCTATGCCAAACCTCATTCTAAGGACCTTCTCTTCGCGCGGGGTCAGCGTTGAAAGAACTCTTTTCATCTGATCGGAAAGGCCGACGCCGGTTACAACTTCGGACGGCGTGGGTATTGTCTTATCTTCGATAAAATCTCCAAGGTGACTGTCGTCCTCTTCGCCTATCGGAGTTTCAAGCGAAATGGGCTCCTTGGCGATCCTTAAAACTTTTCTGACCTTTTCCAGCGGAAGCTCCATTTTTTCGGATATCTCTTCGGGCGTCGGCTCCCTTCCCAAATCCTGAACAAGATAACGCGAAGTCCTGACAAGCTTGTTGATAGTTTCGATCATGTGGACGGGAATTCTTATGGTGCGCGCCTGGTCGGCTATTGCCCTTGTTATTGCCTGCCGTATCCACCATGTGGCGTAGGTGCTGAATTTGTAGCCGCGCCTCCATTCAAATTTTTCGACCGCCTTCATCAGGCCGATATTCCCTTCCTGAATAAGATCCAGAAACTGCAGGCCGCGGTTAGTGTATTTTTTAGCGATGCTCACAACAAGCCTCAAATTCGCTTTGATAAGCTCTTCTTTGGCTGATTCGGTAAAATTGCGCGCTTTTTGAACCTCTGCGCAGGTTTTTTTGAGCTCTTCTATCGTCTGGCCGCAGTCTTTTTCGATTTTCTTCTTTTCGTGATCCGCGCTCTTAAACTTCAGGTCAAGCTCGATAAGCTCGTCCCTTGATAATCCCGTATCCTGAGAAACTTTTCTCTGCTGATACTGGTTCTTTTTAAATTTTTTCAAAATAGAGCGGAGCTTTTCGGTATCCGTCACGCCGATTTCCTTCATACACTCTCTGATTTTTATGCCGAACCGGTCGATTATGAAAACTTTCGAACGCATGCTGTCTATCAGATCATTGGTTGTCTTCTGACACAGGTTCATTTCTTTCAGGCAGGCAAGCATTTTATTCCTGACATCGTCGGCTTTGGCCTTAGCTGCATTTCTGTTCGACTCGCTCAATCTCTCGCTCGAAGCCTTGGCTAACCACGAGCGCAGGCCTTTGTCGAACGACCTGACCTTTGCCATTAATTTTAAAATGCGAAGCCTGTGGGCATCTTCATCGAAACCCTCCTCCGAATCCATATCCTCCACGTCTTTGATAAGATCGGCCACGTGAATCTTGTTTTTGGAAAGCTGCTCACCGAGCGCAAGAACGCTTCCAACGGCCATGGGCGACGAAAGAAGAATATTGAACATGTTAAGTTCGCCGTTCTCGATTTTTTTGGCTATTTCAACTTCGCCCTCGCGCGTCAAAAGCGGAACGCTGCCCATTTTTCTCAAATACATGCGGACGGGATCGCCCGATCTTACAGGCGCTTCGGCCGGAGCTTCTTCGTCAGCCGGCTTTTCCTTTTCTTTTTCCTTCTCCTCTTCCTCTTCTTCATCAGCGGCCGGCTGTTTTCCTTTAGACTTCTGTTTTACGATCTTTCCCTCTTCAGGAGATTCCACAAGCTCTATATCCATATCGTCAAACATCGTCATAACGCTGTCCAGCTGGTCGGCCGAAACCAGGTCCTGGGGCAGAACGTCATTAACCTCGTCGAAGGTCAAAAAACCCTTTTCCTTGCCGAGATCTATAAGCTGTTTGACTTCCTTCAAATCAACTTTATGTTCCTGAACGCTCATTTTAACCCCTCTATGTTATGAATCTCTTTTGTTATTCTGTGAATTTCATTCATATATTCTATCATCTTATTTTCATCTTTATTTTTTTGAACCGCCGTTGTCAACTCGTGCAGCCTTCGTTTGGCGGCGGTTTTTTTAATATTTAAAATACAGTCATTTGCCGCTTCAACCGGCTCGTCATACTTTTTTTCAGCAAGCGAAAGCTCCATTATTTCATTTTTCAATCCGTCATCGGCTATCGTATCTGCAATTGCGGCCACATCCAGTCTGCCCGTTTTTTTATATTCGCTAAAAACAAAACCGACAATTGTTCTGAGCGATTCGTCTTCAAACTGTTCCGGCCCTATTGAAGAACTGATAGTCGAAATCGTTTCGGGATAAGCCAGAATCAGCTCCAGCAAAGTTTTTTCGAGCGAGTTGACCTTTGCAACGCCGTTTTTTTCCCTTTTATCATGCGCCTTCCCCGATTTTATAAGGTCGGAAATCACGGATTCATCCAGCGTCAGCAGCGAACCCAGTTTTCTCTTATATACCGCCGCTTCAACGGGGTTTTTCAGCATCGAAAAAAGCGGCCTCAGTTCTTCCACGACTTTCGTTTTGCTGCCGGCATCATAGCCGAACTTTGAAACCGTATCATCAATTATCCAGTCAAAGAGCGTCCGCGCCTTTTGAACCGATTCTTCAAAAACTTTGGCGCCGTTTTTCCTTACAAAGCTGTCCGGATCCTCTCCGTCCGGCAGCACCACAACCCTCGGAATAATATCGCTTTCAAGAAAAAGCGGCAGGCTCCTTGCAGCAGCTTTTCTTCCGGCGTCATCGCCGTCAAATACCAGAACGAAATTCTTCGAATACCTGCAAAGCAGCTTTAAATGCCCGATTGTCAGCGCCGTTCCGAGCGGCGCAACCGTATTTTTCAATCCCTCCTGATGCAGCCTGATAACGTCAAGGTTGCCTTCCACAATAATAACAAAATCATTTTTTCTTATCGCCTCTGCCGCCGCATTCAAGCCATAAGTTGTGTAGCTCTTATGGTAAATAACCGAGTCCGGAGAATTCAAATATTTTGCCGGCGCTTCCCTTCCTTCCGAAGTTTTCGGCTCTCCAAATGTCCGACCGCTGAAAGCCGCAATTTTGGGCTCATCTCCAAACGACGGCAGCATCACCGGAAAAATCACGCGGTGGCGGAAAAAATCGTAATAGCCTCCGCCATCCCTTTTTTTAATAACGCCGACTTCCGCCGCCAGGTCAAGGGGCACTCGCGCCTGATTAAGGTGCTTCACTAAGCCGTCCCAACTATCTTCGGCATATCCCAGAAAATGTTGCGTGTTTTTTTCTAAAAAAATATCGCGTGATTTCAGGTAGTTGCGCGCCGCAGCTCCCTTTTTATTGTCACTTAAATTTTTACTGTAATAATCAGCAGTTAGCCTATTAATGCGAAACGCCGACTTTTTCCGCTTATCTGCCTCGTCATCTTCGGCAACATTGCTTTGTTTCGGAAGAGCGATTCCTGCGCGCGCCGAAAGCATTTCGACCGATTCCCTGAAACTAAGTCCGTCGAACTTCATGAAAAAATTGAAAACATTGCCCCCCTCGCCGCAGCCGAAGCAGTGATATATTCTTTTTTCATCGCTGACCATGAATGAAGGGGTTTTTTCGGAGTGAAACGGGCAGTTGCCTCTAAAGTTGCGTCCTGCCTTTTTTAGAGCGACGCGTTCGCCAATCAGCGCAACAATAGACACCTTATCCCTTATTTCATCAAGGATCGATTGGGAATACATTGTTAAACCCTGCTAAACTTTTTGCAATCTTTTTTGCACTAATGTGCTTACAATTTTTCCGTCAGCGCGCCCTGAAATTTTGGGCGCTAAAATTTTCATAACCTTGCCCATATCTTTCGGGCCAAGGGCTCCGGCTTCCAGCACGGCCGAATCAACCAATGCGGCAATTTCCGATTCGCTCAAAGCTGCAGGAAGATATGCTTTTATAATTTCAAGCTCGGCTTTCTCTTTGTTAGCGAGATCACTTCTTCCTCCTAGCTCAAACTGAGAAATCGATTCATTCGCTCTTTTAACGAGGGTATTCAGCACCGATATAATGCCGCTCTCTTCCAGATTTTTGCATTTTTCTTCAATCTCTTTGGAAAACACCGCCGCCTTTATCATCCTGAGGCAGGATAATCTTACAGCATCGCCGGCTTTTAAAGCTGATTTAAAATCAGATTCAATGCGTTCTTTTAAACCCATTTTGTTAACTTGCTATGGGCGCGTTTTCTGGCTTGCGCCATTTTTTTCTTTTTACGTTCAGAAGGCTTTTCGTAGTATTCGCGTTTTCTGAGTTCCGTCAAAATACCGGCCTTCTCGCATTGTTTTTTAAATCTTCTAAGCGCCTGCTCAAAAGTTTCACCGTCACGAACCTTAACTCCAGGCATTAATTATCACCCCTTTACATATTGAATTAATTTAACTTTTATCTAAGCTTGTGAGCTTATAAATCATAGGCGAAATTTGTCAACGATAAAACAGCGCTTGTATTAAAAATCTCCCAAATCGCCTTTTACAATGTAATAGGGATAATTGTCCGATGGCAGCCCGGACTTTTGGAGTTCTTTTATAAACCCGCTAAGAGGCGAGGATTTAAAGAAATTTTGAGCCTCTTCGTCCAGTTTTTCAGCCTTGGCCTTGTCAAAAGACAGATAAACATTTAAATAATCTTTGACGATAGAAGGAATATTCTCCCTTAACTTGGCGCTGTCAAAACTATACTTCCCTGTTTCAGCGTTATAAGGAAATACGCCGTATTTAGATGCAATGTAAAATTCCATTGTAGTGCCACGCCCGTGCTCCTCGCCGGCGCCAAGATAGAGATCGCGCAGCGTATTCCCCAAAAAGCCGTTGTACGTTTCCTCCATCTCTTTTTCTGTCAAATGCCCATTATTTACATACGTTTCAAGTTCGAACAGTCCCAGCAGATCCGCCTTTGCCTCTTCCATCGACTGGCTTAGGTCTTTTCCATATAATTCTTTCAAACTGGCGTTTCTCTTCAAACTTTCCATGTAATGTACGGAATCATCTGTGCCCGCTCTTCCATGGTTCATTTCGTGCAGCTGGGTAAATATTAAATTAGACCGGACATCTTTAGCCGCGGCCTCTACCTTCTTTATGCTCTCTTCATCAAAAGCGCGTTTTGCAACAGGGAGGCCCTGATTTTCCACGCGCCTTGCCATAACATCGCCGAAAAATACGGTCTTGTGGTACTGTTCCTCCCGTGGAACATCTGACTCGTTGTTGTCATAATTAGGCAAAACAAAACCGCCTGGTGTATATTTGGCTCCGTTTGCGTCGCCGCCGTTTGAAACAACTTTAGAAGCTACGACAACCTCCGGAACTACCGAGTGGGCTTTTGCTGCCGGAAACTTTTCCCCCTTGCTTTCCCATAATTGCCATAAAATTTCGTCAACCTGTTTTACCTGCGATTTTCCGGCGTCAATAATATCCTGCTGGCTTTTATCAACATATACCACAACCCCTTCCATGAAAGACTTCATCCCCAACGGCAGGCCCCTATCGGCATAGGATTCTGCATGGCCGAAAAAAACCGCAAGTGCCCTATTATTTGTATCTACCCAGAGTTTATCAAGATCAAGGTCTCCAAAAATAGGCCCTTTTCTTATGTACGCGGCTTTCTGAGATAAAAAATAGCTGAAATCAGGGTCTTCCGTTTCTAAGGCAGCGCCTGCCTTTTCCAGATGCTCTCCCATCATATCGGCAACGGTTTGTACCGCCGGAAATGAATTGATAGATACTACCTTATACCACTTGCCCTTATATTTAAACGAATCTTCTTCGCCTTTTTTTGCCGAAACGATGCAGCTTTGCGGCGTGAGGACTTTTCTCTTTAAAGCTTCGCTCTCCCATTTATATTTTTTTTGCAGAAAATCCGCATCCTTTTTGGTAAACTCGTCCGGCCACCAGATGCCGTTGGGGTCGAATTTTGCCTCCGGAAGCGAAGAGCACGCCTTATCTTCCGATGAAATGCATATCGGCCCGCCATTCTGCCAGAAGTGGCGAATTTTTGTGACATCGCCGGTTGCAATGACCTGATCAAGGAGGTCTAAATAATCGGGATTCCGTTCAAGGTTGTAATAAAGATCCGAAAGCGATGTTGCCTTTACGAGTTCCGTTACGGCAGTCTTATATGGGCCCTCAGGAATGCTGTTTAGATCAAATTCGGATATGATCCTTTTTCTGGAGGCGATATCTTCCGTAAGAAGCGGGTGTTTTACCCTTTTTTCTTCTGGAATCTGCAAATATCGGACAGCCGTCTGTGCCAGCTCAACCGTGTCAATCGGCGCTTTTCCTAATCTTTGGCGATAGGCGTTTATTGCAAGTAGTATTGGATGAACCCAAAGCTCCTCTTTATTAGGCACGCCATCGTTATTGGTGTCTTCCAGCCACTGAACGGGGAGATAACAGTCATTGAATTCTTTGGGTGAAACATTGCAAAGCTCGGCCATAGGTTTTGTCCTTTCATTTTGCCCCCGGCAGGTTCACGTAGTACAAGAGTTCGCTGTTGTCAAATATTTTGAGAGCCGCTAAATCAGCGCGTTAAAGCTAATTTTGGAGGCGCCTGAAACGAAAGACCGGCATTAAACAAAAGGTCCTGATCAAATTCGTTAACCCCGCCCGGTTTGTTTGTCGTGTGGAACGTGTCTCTCATTTCAGCGCGAATCGCAAACCACGGCTTAAAAGCATAAATTTTCATTCCGCCGCCAATAAAACCGTGGGGTTCGTAAGATGAATTAATATTGATCGTCCCGCCGCCGAGAAGGACATACAGATCGGCTTCAATCGTATGTTTGCCGATTCGATAAGCCGACGGAAACGATATCATCCCCGTTGCATCCATTGCGTAAACATTATCGTTGGTAAAAAATCCGGCCTGGCTGTAATAAATATTTTCTTTATAATCGGCCTTTGAATAAACAAACGTTGCGCCGGCGCCGATATGCTTTGTGAAATGAAAAATATACTCCCCTCCGGCAAGCAATGAATTTTCAAAGCTGTCTCCATGATAATCTCCGGCAAAAACGAAAAACTCGTTGCGAGTAGTCCAAGCAGCGCGCGATTCGTAGCTTAACGGATCTTTTTCCGCTTTGGCTTCGTCCGCCAGCGCCGATTGCTGAAACAACAAACCGGCAAATAATAAAAATAATGTTTTTTTCATATTACACTCCTAACAAACCTCGCACTCTTACAT
>JACPAJ010000022.1:7420-18791 GCA_016180865.1 Deltaproteobacteria bacterium | reverse complement strand
CTTATCGGCCGTTTTTTCGGATGCATCCCTCCCAAAAGAAAAAAGATCGCAATAATTTGCCTTATCTTTGTGCTCAACCCGGTATTCAACGCGCTCATGGCATTCATGAAACGCGCTTGTGTCATAGTATTTGCACTGCAGGCAGCAGTGAAGCGGGCGGCCGCATTTGTCGCAGTCATCGCGGACGCCGACGCGATCCACCACTTCGACGTCATTCTGGCAAAAAACGCATTTTGGCATTTATTCTCCAAAATTATCGTCGCGGGAAATATCGATATCCCTGTCGTCTTCGCCGTCTTCGACCTTTAATTCCTTCAATGTCCGCCAATTCTGGAATTTATTCCACGCTGCTTTGCTTTTTCTTCTTGTAATTATTTCTTCCACTATGCCTGTCGCCACGTATGCAAGCACCACAAAGAGCATCGTTACTTTCGGTTCAGCCGCAATCAAAAAGAAAAGTCCGACAATTATCACAAGCATGAAAAACGACCATCTGCCCCTGAAATCGACCTGTTTGAAGCTGTAATAGCGCAAAGTTGAAACCATCAGCAGAGCCAGAACAACCGTCACGAATAGGGCTGCCCAGCTTTTTAGAGGGGGTATCCCATAAATATAATCATGAAATATCACGAGCGTCGCAAGCACATAGGCGGCGACCGGAATCGGAAGCCCCTGAAAATACTTTTTCTCTACGTTATCTATTTGAACGTTGAACCTTGCAAGGCGGAGCGCTCCGCATGCAAAAAACAGAAATGCCGCAAGCCAGCCGATTCTGTCAAACTCCTGCAGCGCCCACGTATAAACAAGAACGCCGGGCGCAAGACCGAATGAAGCAAGGTCCACAAGCGAATCATATTCAATTCCAAACTCGCTGTGCGCTTTTGCAAGCCTTGCCACCCTGCCGTCCATAAAATCAAAGATGCCGGCAAGAAGTATCGCCCACGCGGCCGTTACAAATTCGCCTTTAAGAGATGCAATAATAGAATAAAATCCGCAAAAAAGATTTGCGGTAGTGCAGAGATTGGGCAGAAGATAAATGCCTCTTTTCATCCCTTCGCGCTTTACGGGTGAATCATCCATATATGCCTATAATTGTTGAGCCGGCCTTTACCTTGTCTTTCAGATTGATCTTTAAACTCAAACCATCCGGAAGATATAAATCAAGGCGGGAGCCGAATCTGATCATTCCATAGCGCATGCCGCGATTGACTCGATCGCCGACTTTTAAACGGCAGACAATGCGCCGCGCAACCAAGCCCGCAATTTGAACGAATTTAATTCTTCTGCCGGCACTATCGACTATCGTAACCGCGTTCTGCTCATTATCAAGAGAAGCCTTTTCTCGGGACGCAACCAGAAAAGAGCCTTTATTATATTTTATCTCTTCAACAACTCCATCGGCAGGTATTCTGTTAACATGAACATTAAAAACCGACATGAAAATGCTGATTTTTTTTACGCCGTCCGGAAGGCTTGAAATGGCTATAACGGTTCCATCGGCAGGCGAAACAACAGCGCCGTCGATTTCCGGAACCGCTCTGTCGGGATTTCTAAAAAACCATGCAACAAAAAGCAGGAGCGCCAATCCCGGCAATATAAAAAAAATATTCCCTATCGTTAATAATATTATAAAAAAAGCAGAGACCCCCCCTATGAAGGGCCATCCCTCGCGTGCTATATAATAATTCATAACTTCAAATTACTTTGATGTGCTTCTGTATTTCCGCAAAATCATCTCAAGCTTGTCTTTTCCGATGAGTTTTTTCTTTTTTAATTCCGCTCTCTGCATCTGTTCGCCAACGCTCAGATACGATTTATTTTCGAGCTTTTCCAGAGATTCCTCATACTCCACATGCTGTTTGTATAATTCGGCAAGCGCCTTATCCGTGGAACTGAATTTTTGAATCAGTTCCAGATCCCTCTGCTCCATACAAACACCTCCTTGTTAAATCCCCCGTTATATCCCTTCCGTCGGCTCATCCATTGTCGGCAGGTTGTTGGCCGCCAGCGCCTCGACAATCACCACAGTAATATTATCCTCTCCCCCGTTCCGATTTGCAAGCTCTATTAAATCCCGGCAGGCCTCCCTTGGACCCTTTGCGGCTGCTATATCCAGAAGGCCGTCATTAGAAACCATATTGGTAAGGCCGTCGGTGCAGAGAAGATATTTATCGCCTGTTTTGACGGTCTTTTCGGTTACATCTATATCAACATCTTCCTGAAAACCGACCGATCTCGTAATAATATTCTTCAAACGATGGCTTTTGACGTCAGCAAGCGAAATTATTCCGGCTTTAAGCTGCTCATTTACCAGCGAATGATCCTGCGTCAGCTGTTTTATTTTTCCGCCTCTTATGAGATAGCACCGCGAATCGCCGACGTTCGCAAAATATATCCGGTCATTTTTAAAAAGCGCGGCGACAACGGTCGTTCCCATTCCGTGCAGCGTTGGGTCTCTTGAAGCGCGCTCAAAAATCTTTGTGCTCGCAACACTTATTGCGTACTTCAGATAGCTTTTATAATCGCCCGATTTGATTTCCAGATTTGCCTGCAGCGTCATTTCCGGATCATGCATCAGGGAGATCATCGCCTCATCAATCGTCGTTATGGCGAGTTTTGAGGCTATCTCCCCTCCAAGATGCCCGCCCATTCCGTCTGCAACGACATAAAGCTCGCAGTCCGTATTTATGAGATATGAATCCTCGTTCTTGTCCCGCTTGCACCCTACATCGGTCATTCCAAATCCTGAAATTTGCATAAGTTTTAGGAGGTTATACGAATGGTTATTTTTTTCAAATAAAAAATACAGGCCCTTTCAATTGCCGCTTATCGCTATTTCTTCTATTAAAATGCTTGGAGAACCAAGCGATTTCCAGAATTTTATATCATTGCCCACAGCCACAACCCTTTTTAAAAGCTGATGGATATTGCCCGCTATGGTGATCCCCTTCACTCCGAATTGATCTTCGCCATTGTCAATCCAAAAACCTTCCGCGCCGTCTTTTTTCAAATCCTTATCGCCGCTTTTTAGAAAAAGATTATTAACTCCGATTTTCGGCGTCATCATAACAGAAGAACGGACACTTGAACCTGTCGGCTGGCTCTTTATCTTTTTAGCGTAATAAGTATCCGCAAGAAAAGAAGAAAGAACCCCGTCTTTAATAATTTCTACTTTTTTAGCGGGGACGCCTTCCGCATCGCACGGGACCGACGAAAACCCGTGAGGCAGAGTCGCATCGTCAATGATCGTAAGTTTGGGCGAATATATTTCTTCTCCCGTCTTGTTCGCAAAAGGCGATTTTTCTTTATAAACGGAATCGGCAAAAAAGGCCGTTATTGCAATTCCGAGCATCTCGGCGGCAACGCTCCGCTCCAATATGCAGGGAGCCCGGCACGAAGCGATTTTCCGGCTGTTAAGCCGCTGAATCGCTTTTCTTGCGACCGTTTTGGCAATTTCTTCAACATCAAACTTGCCCGGATCAAACGAATATTCAATTTCGCCGGCCCTCTCGGATTCGGAGCCGTCTTCCGCCACCGCCATTATGCTTAAAGCGCACAGGCCGGTTGAGTATTGAACATCGACGCCGTTTGAATTTAAAATTGAAACATCTTTGATGAATTCGCCGTACCCGGATTTCCGGACAGCTTTAATTCTTTTATCGTACGCTAAAACATTTGCTTCAAGCGCCTTTGCCAGTTCAATCTTATCTGAAACGCTTGTATTTGATAATAGCCCCAAATTCCGGCTGAATGCCGGCGCCGGCGATTGCGGAGGAAGCGTTAAATCCAAATCCGGCGAAACGCACTCCGCGATTGTAGCCGCCATATCGACCACTTCCTGTTCCGGAATGTTAACATCCGTCGAATACGCAAAACCAAGGCCTCCGTCCTTAATCACGCGAACGGCTTTTCCGTGGCTTACCGAACTGTCGATCGCTTCTACAACGCCGTCTTTCACCTCAATCTCGGTCGTTTGGAGCCGTTCGTTATAAATTTCATACATCATCTTGACCTAGCTTTACATACGTTATAGGCTTTTGTCCATGGAAGAATTATTTGACAAAACCGGCTATGTGCCGCTGGCCGACAGGATGCGGCCAATAAATCTTGGCGAAATCGCGGGTCAGGAGCATATTTTAGGTAAAACCGCGCTGCTAGGAAAATCGATCGCTTCCGGCGAGATTCCCTCCATCATATTATGGGGCCCTCCGGGATCCGGCAAAACAACGATTGCCCATGTAATTGCAAAATCGATTGACGCCCATTTCTTCATGATGTCCGCGGTGCTCGCCGGTGTAAAAGAGGTTCGGGAAATCATCGATTCCGCACAAAAACAGCGCCGGGTCACCGGCAAAAAAACAATTCTGTTTGTTGATGAAATTCACAGATTCAACAAGGCCCAGCAGGACGCCTTTCTTCCGCATATAGAAAACGGCACGATTATATTGATTGGAGCAACAACCGAAAATCCATCTTTTGAAATTATTTCGCCTCTTTTATCCAGAGCCAAAGTCTGCGTCTTGAATCCGCTGACGCCCGAGCATCTAAAGTCAATCATCACAAGCGCCGCCAACAACCGAGAAAGAGGCCTTGGAAAAATGAATTTAAAAATCGAGGCCGACGCTCTTTCATTCATGGCCGAAGCAAGCGATGGGGACGCAAGGCGCGCGTTGAATACTTTGGAAATCGCCTCCAATCTTTCAAAGAAAATAACTAATAAAATCGTCGAAACAGCCATTCAAAAAAAGGCGCTTTTATATGATAAACAGGGCGAAGAGCATTATAATATCATAAGCGCTTTTATAAAAAGCATGCGCGGTTCGAATCCCGATGCAGCAGTTTACTGGATGGCGCGAATGCTTGCAGCCGGAGAAGACCCGCTGTTTATAGCCCGCCGGATGGTGATATTTGCCTCCGAAGATATCGGGAACGCTGATCCGCAGGCGATACAGGTCGCGATTTCCGCAATGCAGGCGTTTGATTTTGTCGGCATGCCGGAAGGATGGATACCTCTTGCGCAATGCGCGACATATTTAGCAACCGCGCCAAAAAGCAAGGCATCATATAATGCCTATAAGCTGGCCTTGGAGGATGTTGAAAAGCATGGTTCTTTGCCAACGCCAAAACATATCCGCAACGCGCCGACCGGCTTGATGAAAGAGATCGGATATGGCAAAGGATATAATGATCCGCATAAGTTCGGCGGAAATTTTATAAAACAACAATATCTGCCCGATGAGCTCGCCGATAAGAAATATTATCTCCCGACCGAAAACGGCTACGAAAAGCACATTTTTGAAAGATTGAAACAGTGGAGATAACTTGCTATTCTAATGGACAAATCCTGAAGAATCATTAAAATAGGCCCTCAAAATCTATGCCCATAAAACATATTCATATGCTTGGAATCTGCGGGACCGGGATGGGCTCTCTTGCAATACTGCTAAAAGAACTGGGCTATTCCGTAACAGGCTCCGATGAAAACATCTACCCGCCGATGTCGGATGAGCTTAAGGAAAATGAAATCGCCATTTTCAAAGGTTATAGCCCCGACAATCTCTCGCAAAAGCCCGACATCGCAATAATCGGCAACGTTATCACAAAAACCAATCCGGAAGCCAAAGCTGTACTTTCGCTTAACATCCCTTATTTATCCATGCCTCAGGCCGTTTCAAAATTTCTCCTTAAAGACAAACATTCGATAGTTGTCACCGGAACGCATGGAAAGACGACTACAGCAACGCTTGCCGCGTGGCTGCTCCAAAGCGCAAGCTTCGATCCCGGATTTTTAATCGGCGGAATCGGGAAAAATCTCAATACAAGCGCTAAAATTTCAAGTTTGAAATATTTTGTCATCGAGGGCGATGAATACGACACCGCTTTTTTCGATAAAGGCCCTAAATTTTTGCATTACTCCCCGCAAAGCGCCATCTTAGGCCCGGTCGAATTTGATCACGCGGATATTTACAAGGATCTCGACGCCATAATGGCGTCATTTGAAAAACTGGTCAAAATCATCCCTGCCAATGGCCTGATTGCAGCCTGCGCCGACAGTTCAAACGTTTTAAAATTAATCCGGCATGCAAAATGCAGAGTTATTACTTACGGTCTTTCGGAGAAAGCTTCTTACCGCGCGGAGTTTACAAAGGCCACTGAAAAAGGAACGGATTTTGTGCTGGCAAGCGGTTCATCGCGGACTCCATTCTGCATCCCGATGTGGGGAGATCATAATCTGCAAAATGCCGCGGGAGTTCTTGCGCTGTTAATTGAACTTGGCGTTCCGCCTCAAAAACTTGCGACAGGCCTTCTTAAATTCGAGGGCGTAAAAAGAAGGCAGGAAATCCGCGGAGTCACTAACGGGATAACTATCATCGACGATTTCGCCCATCATCCGACAGCTATAAAAGAGACGGTGCGCGCAATGCGGCTGAAATATCCAAAATCAAAAATATGGGCGATTTTTGAACCTAGATCAAACACGACTAAAAGAAATATTTTCCAGAATGAGCTTGCCGAAGCGCTTGCAGCATCCGATTCAGCCATCATAGCGGGGGTTTTTCACCCGGAGAAAATACCGGAAGATCTCCGTTTAAATCCCTCTTTGCTTGCAAAAACGATCGTTCAAGCCGGCAAAAGCGCGGAATATATTGCAGATACCGGTGAAATAGTGGAATTTCTGGCTAAAAATGCTAAAAACGGCGATATATTGCTTATAATGTCGAACGGCGGATTTGATAATATTCATGAAAAGCTGCTAAGGCGGCTCGCCTAGAAAAGCTTATGCCCAAGCGAAGAAATAAAATCCTGTTGATTCTTTTAGCTGTGCTGCTCTCCATTTTTACACTGCTCTATTTTACCGTAAATTCCGCATTAATTCAAAATGGAATCGCTTCGCTTCTTGCATCCAGCAATGAAACCATTAAAATCGACGGCTTAAAATTCAACTTTTTTCTAAATAGCATCTTTGCGGAAGAAGTTAAAATCACCAGAACGGCGGATGAATCCGAACTTCGCCTTAATAATATAAGCGTAAAATACAATCCGCTTGGTTTTTTGAAAGGCAAGTTTGTGATATCGAGTTTAAAAATCGACCATCTCGATACCACCATGCCAAAACCAAAAACCGAAAAAAGGGGCAAAATCAGCCTTAAGAAACTCCTTTTGCTGCACGGCCTTGTTGTAAAAGAGGGGTTCATCAGCGATGCCTCGCTGAAATTTGCCAACGGGAATATTCTGGCTTCCGATATGCTTTCTTTTCAGTTTGAACCGCATCTCACGCGCGACGTAAAATTAAAAATCGATCTTCAGGGCGCAAACTTTAAGACAAAGAAAGGCGGCGCCTCGTTAGGATCCTTAAGCCTTACAGGGAAAACCAGCCTTTCGGAATGGACCGATACGCCTCCGTTCGTTAACTCCGTAAGAGGCGAAATTAAGCTGTACGATTTAAACTGGAATGAATTTTTCATTTCCAATCTGGCGGCACGCGTCGAAATTAAAGATAAAAAGTTCAAGCTGTCCAACTTCGAAATCATCAAAGATTCAAAACCGGTTAAGGGCGCATTTGAAATCGATCTGGCGGCTGCATCATATAAAGGCTCGCTCAAAATAGCGGAACCGATTTCATTTCCAAGGCTTGGGAGTTCAAATCCGACTATCGATACGACAGGCCTTGTGTCCGGCGAGCTGGAGCTTGCCGGCAAAGGTTTTGCGGTCAGTGACGCAAGCGGCACGGCAAAGCTGAGCTTTACGCACGCGAAAGAAGATCTTCCGCTTGTTTCTCTAAAGTCTTCGGCGTCATGGGGAAATGGGGTAATTTCGCTAAGTGATTCTCAATTATCTATCGGCGACGGAAAATTAGAAATAACCGGCAAAGTAAACGTCCCTGCCCAAAAAACAGAAATAACATTCGACGGCGAAAATATTCCGTTGAATGCAGTTTTTGGAAGGTTCTATGATCCCCTCTTTCATCCGATTTTTGGAACCGCTAAAGCAAAGGGCGTATTTACAGGCTGGGGCAGGAATTTTAATGTGACCGGCGAAGCAGATACGACAAGCCCAGGCGGTTATTATAAAATCGTAACCGATCATGCGCATGCCAAAGTTGTAGCGACATACAACGACTTAAGCCTTATAGGCGAAATTTCGCAGGATTCCAAAGTAACCGGCGATATAGATCTGAAAATCAAATACGGCCCTAAACAGGAAGGTTCGCCGCGCCCTAAGGAAATTCATTTGGACGCAAATATAATCAATAACGACTTAGGCAAAAGCATGGCTGAATATAATCTGTCGGGAACAGGCAACGGGCATTTGGTTCTAAGCGGTCCGCAAAAAGCGTTTACCGGAAAACTGACGGCATCAATAGATGACGGCTCATTTGCCGGCATCGCTTTTCAAAAAATAATCTCCGGCGCCGACATGACTTATAAGAAAATAGCATTTACCGACGGCGAACTTTATCTCCCCAATATCAAACCCGTAATCTTTTCATCTCCGATAAAAATGGATTTTGAAGAAGGCGGATTTCGCATGTTCGGGCATCCCATAGAAGAAGTCTCATTTGATGCGCGATTTAAAAATTCGGACGGCTCTTGGAGCATAAAAGAATTAATTTATCATAACCTTAAGGCAAGCGGAACATACGCGCCTAAAGGTTCCAACGATCTTTCTATCGCCGGCACAATCGATGCCGCAAATTTAAGCGCTTTTAAGCAGTTTCTGCGCGAAGCCGACGGCCCTCTTGATGTCAAATTGCGCATGCAGGGGCCTTCGGCCAACCCTTCCATAAACGGGAAAATAACCTTTAACGGCAATACAATTTATCCGCGCAATCTTATAAACTATAGGCTGGAAAATGTTATCGGCGAACTTTATTTTGATGGGCACGTTATTAGAAGCGATTACCTTACCGGCATGATAGAAGGCGGCGCATTTGTTGCAAAGGGAAACATTAAACATGAAAATTTACTGGCATCTGAATTCGATATTTCATTTACAGGCGATAATCTAAGATATACGCGCCCGGACAGGACGTTCCGAATGGAATTTGGAACGACCGCCAGATGGCGCGGAACAAGAGCTTCATCTCTTTTGGAAGGCGATGTTACTATCCTTGACGGAAAATACACGAAAGACTTCGTCCTTTTGGAAGGGCTCGGCGAAACAAGCGAGGAAAAAGAAGAAGGCCTTTTAGGAAGCCCTTCCACAAAAATCAATCTGCATATTAATAATGCCGGAGAGCTTGCCATTAAAAATAATATCGGGGAAATTTGGCTTAAAGTGGATATTACAGCGACCGGAAGCACGGCTAGGCCGCTGATTTCCGGCCTAATAGAAACGAACGAAGGGAAAATCCATTATCTTGGAAAAGATTTCGCGATTACCAAGGGCTTTCTCGAATTCAGGGGCGCATACACAAATCCGTACATGGAAATCACGGCAGAACATGAAGTGCCGACAATCCCGGATCTTGTGATAACCGCTGTCCTTCATGGGCGCACCAATAATCTTGTGCTCGATCTCTCTTCGACAAAACCGCTTGAGAGGCGCGATATTATTTCGCTCCTTCTTTTCGGCGTTACCGAACAGGAGGTCCGCGACGCCCAGCTTTCGATGGGGCTTGCCCCGTCGATCGTCGCAAGCCAGATCACTCATGTGATCGAACGGCCGGTCACAAAATTCGCCCATCTGGATATTTTCAGGCTGGAAGCCGCAGGACAGACAACTTCATCCTCATCTTCGCAGCCGTCAACTCAAATTTCTAAAATATATGTCGGCAAGCAGCTGACCGACCGTTTAAAATTTGAATTTCGCACAGATATCAACACAGAAGACGCTCAGCAGACAATGCTGGCCGAATATTCGCTGACCGATTTTCTGCTGCTTAAAGGGGAGCGATCTGCCGAGCAGATGTTTAAATTTAATATATCACTGAGGTTCGAAGAGAGATGAGAGAGATGAGAAAGATAGAACTTATTTTATTGCTTTTACTGGTTTTCCCTCAAGCCGCGCGCGCGGAACAGAAATCTTCCGATCGAATAGCCGAAATACGCATATATTTTTCGGAAACGGCATGCAAAAAAACAAATGAAGAAGCCGTCAGAACACTGCTTCCCATGCGCGAAGGCGATTCGTTCAGCCCTAAAAAAATCGATGAATCGCTCAACGCCTTAAGAAAATGGGGGGTTTTTGAAACCATAAATGCCGGTACAACAAAAACCGATAAAGGCGTTGAAATCGATTTCTTTCTGAAAGAGGCGATTTTGATCGGAGAAATTGATATAGCCGGGAATTACCCGTATATAAAACCCAAGATAAAAAAATATCTGACTATAAGACCCGGCGACATTTACACGCGCGAGCGCCTTGAGGAACAGAAAAAAAGAATACTGGAATTTTACGAGCGCGAAGGCTTTTTCAATACAAACGTGAATATCCTTGAAGAATGGAACGAAGCAAGCCTGGATGTAAAAATAAAATTCACTATTAAACGCGGCGGCCTTCTGCGATACGGCGAAATCTTGGTTGCGGGGTCGCGCGCCTTTCCAAGAGGAAGAATCGTATCGACGATTAATCCGTTAAGACCGTATAAACCGAGAAATTTTAACGACGCAATCAGAAAAGTTTCGGATTTTTACCACGAACACGGCTATCCGAGGGCAAGAGTTGAAGTAAAAAAGAAAGAGATCGACGTCGAAAAAGGCAAAATAAACGTGGAAATCAGCGTCAGCGAAGGCCCCAAAGTTTCGGTCGATTTCATCGGAAACAAAAATCTGTCGTCAAGAAAACTTAAAAAAGCTCTGACCATCTATGAAGAAGGAAGCTTTGATGAATATGAAATCGAAGCCAGCAAAAACAGCCTGATTAAAATGTATAACGGCTACGGCTATCCGGACGCAAAAATCGACAGCGCAAAAAAGATTTCAAGCGACGGCTCTGTTCTGGTGGAATTCAGAATTGAAGAGGGTCCAAAGCAGATAATCAGAAAAATCGATATAAAAGGCAATGAATTGATTTCATCCAGGCGCTTGAAAAAACAGATGGGTACAAAGGAAGTTTCGCTTACAACTCGCGGCATTTATAAAAAGGACGCTCTAAAGCGGGATGCCGGAACGCTCAAAGAATATTATGGAAGCGAAGGGTTCCTTAAGGCAGAAGTCGGCGATCCGATTATCGAGGAAACGAAAAGCGGTTTGAATATAACCATGCCGGTTTTGGAAGACGGCCGCACAAAAGTCAATACAATAGAGTTTACAGGCAACAATGCATTTCCCAAAGAAACTCTTCTGAAACAGCTGAAAAACCGCGCCGGCAAGCCGCTCGATCAGACGGCTCTGGAAACCGATAAGCAGGCTATTCTCGTTTACTACGC
>JACPAJ010000022.1:0-7380 GCA_016180865.1 Deltaproteobacteria bacterium | reverse complement strand
ATCCATGAAGGAGACGCTTTCAGCTACAAGAAAATCACCGACAGCCAGCTTGCGCTTCGGAGGCTCGGCGCTTTTAATGCCGTGAGCATAGATACAATCGGCCTTGAAGAGAAGGAGAATGTCGTTCATCTGCGAGTTAAAGTGGAAGAGCAAAAACCGTTCGTTCTTGATTTTGAATTCGGCTATTCAACCGACGATCGCTATACAGGCTCGATAAATTTCACCAACCACAATTCCTTTGGCATGGCCAAGCGCTCAAACTTAAGGCTTACCGGCGGACGCGAGCTTTCCAAAGCCGAAGTCGGATGGACGGACCCGAGATTTTTAGGAAGCGATTTTGAAATGACGACATCTTCATGGCTGCAATATGAAGATAAAAATATTTTCAACTATCTGCAGACCGGCGGCGGATTTGGATTTTTCAGGAGGTATCATCGCACTGGCATTCTTGCTAAATACGAACTGACGCGGAACTATTTTGTCGAGGGGGATTCCGTTGCGGCCGATGCCGACTCGCTCCGCGATAATACGATATCCAAGGTCGCCCTTTCCGCAAGCTTTGACACCCGAAACAGCTTTTCCGAGCCGACCCGCGGAATATTTGCCATGATGAATACGAATATCTTCAACGAAATCCGCGGAAAAGAAGCGAACTTTGTAAAACTTAGATGGTTTTTCGGCCAGTACTCAGGCTTTCTAAAATATTTTTCAATCGCCAATAACCTCCGAGTGGACAGAATCCAGGCCATCGGAAATAATGTAAGCATTCCGGCCAACGAATTATTTCAGTCCGGCGGCGACGACACGCTTCGCGGATTCGTCGAAGACAGCCTCGGCCCCGTAAACGCTGCGGGACTGGCAATAGGCGGAAAAGTCCGCTGGATCTATAACGGCGAGCTTCGCGTTAAATTATACCGCAACTGGAGGCTGGCCGGATTTTATGACACAGGCGCTCTTGTAAATGAGTTCGACCAGATAAATCTCGACTCGGTGCGGCAGTCAGCGGGTTTCGGCCTGCGCTACTTGACTCCGGTAGGACCCATGAGGCTAGATTACGGAATTATTATTGATAGAAAACCTGGCGAACACTTCGGGCGTTATCACTTCACATTTGGATATGTTTTCTAGTCTCTTCGGCAACTGTCTTGTGTACAAACGGCGTCTCCATGCATAAGTATCTTTCGGTATATGGGGCTTTATTATCAATCCAGCCGTACATCTTCTTATACATCTCCTCTCTCAGAGGCCTGAAATACCGCATTTTCCCGTTGGCAGGGATGAATTCTCCGCAGAATATTTTTGTGTCTGGAAATCTTTTTTCAACTATCGGCTTCAGATGATGAGGAAACCTTAGCGTGCCAAGGCTTATCCACGCAATCGAGCTTGCCGGCACATTTTCAAAAATCGCTTCCACAACTTCCTTATAATCTTTTTCCCATTCCGGATAATTTATCATGGGGTCAAAATGAAACCCGACCCTATAACCCGAACCTACGCACTTTTTTGCAGCGGCCAGCCTTTCTTTAAGGCTCGCGGAATGTTTTTCTTCGCTATCTATAATTTTCTGGGGATTCAATGACCATGAAACGACGATTTTACCGTTATGCTTGAGGCCGATCAGATTATCGATAGTAACCGTCTTTGTTTTAAATTCAAAAACCGCATTTGCCTGCGCCGCGAAAAAAGCGGTGATGATTTTTGAATAGCCTGTTATATCATCATAGGCGAGGCTGTCGGACAGTTCCCCGGTTCCGATTCTAAATTGTCTTGAAGGCTCGGCTTCTATATGTTTTTTAACGATGCCCAATATCTCTTCGATATTGACATAAATGGTCGTCATGGGGTTATTGGAAATATAGTGCTGCAGGATGCAATAGGTGCAATCGCATGGGCATCCGGACCCGACATCAATCGTGTAATAGCCGCAACAGACTACTCCTTCGCACATCCCCTGGCAGGCTTTAAACGCCAAACCCCGATGAACGGTTAAAACAAGCTGGCGCTTTGCCGATCTAAGATCGCTTGGATGCTTTAAAGCGTGGACATCCTCCACTACATCGCACGGCACATTTTTTAATTTATCGCGGATGAACTGCGTCGCAGGATACGCCAAAGCGTTTCTGTCTATCCATATCTGGTCAAACTTCATAAGAGGTTATGCTCTATACCACTCGAATATCTTGTGCCAATGCTGCTTTTCGAACGCCTCCTGAATTTTGGAAACAAGGGCGTTCAGCTCTTCTGGAGCGCTGAACTGACATTCGAGTTTGAGCTTCGGATCTTCAAAATAAGGGTCTGCAACCAGACGGGCCGATTGCGGCAACTGCAGCCCTTGAATAAGTTCGGTTAGCTGGTTCTGCCTTTCCGTCAAATGCGGGAGGCGCACGCTTCGAAGCGTCTGCCTCAACGCCATCACTTTTTCAGGTGCGGCAACGCTTGGATCTGCAACAATCGTCAAAAGCTGGTAGCGCTGTAAAATTTCTTCAACTGAAGTTCCGTCCCTCGCCGCGATTTCGCGAATCAGCGTCAGCAGTTCGTTCAACTTATTGGTGCTCGGGTTGACATGCTTCAACACATTAACCAGCGAGTTCTGCGTTGAAGGAGTAAACTCCGCTATCCGCATGGCGCTTGAAAGAGCCGCGCCCTTTTCGACCACATGAACCTTCATCGCCTCTATAAGCTGCTCCAGCCCCAAGTATTGATGCAATATTTTATAGGAAGGCTCTTCTCCAAGCAGCGGCAGATAATGCTTTACAACATCCTCTTCCGACACGGCATAAAGCTTTACAAGTTTTGAGCAGATTGTATATTTTTCGACAACATTCAACTCGCGGGTGAAAATATTATCATGCAGATTGTACAAAAACGCCTGCATCGGCGACAAATCGTGGGGCTCATAAATAAGCGCCGGAATTGTCTGCCTATTGAGCTCCAGACACGCGAGGAGTCTTTTGTATCCTGTAACGACCTGATACGTCCCCTCCTGAGTGTGCCTTAGCGTGATTGGATTAATCACTCCCACTTCCCTGATTGAATTTTTCAATTCATCAAGCCTCGGGGCAAAGGTTACGCGGAAACTGTCGTCCGCAACGTTGACTTGGTTTGTTTGTATGTATTGTAGTATCATAGTGATTGGTGCTGGTAGCAGATTATGCGGCTGTATGCAAGATTTTTTTCAATTTATGCGATGATTCTTGATAAAAATTTATTTTATGCATATGTCGGGTAAGTATGAACGACAAGTTTTTCATGAACGCTGCAATTAAAGAAGCAATAAAGGCCGCAAAAAAAGGCGAAGTGCCGGTTGGCGCCGTTGCGGTTGCCGAAAATAAAATAATTGCGCGCGCTCACAACATTCGCGAGGCAAAAAATAATCCTCTGGGGCATGCCGAAATACTGCTGATCGAAAAAATCGTTCGGAAAAAAATTCTTCCGAGCTGGCGGTTTGAAAATATCTCAATTTATGTCACATGCGAGCCGTGTCCAATGTGCATAGGCGCAATGCGCGAAGCGAGGATTAAAGATATTTTTTACGGCTGCGGGAATCCGAGCCTTAAAAATTACGCAAACTATAAAATAAAAATTGAGGGCGGCATGCTGGCAGGCGAGTGCGGAAAATTATTAAGCGACTTCTTTAAAAATATTCGTTAAAAAGCATGTCATCCCTGCGAAGCTTGCCCCTGCAGGCAGTAAGCAGGGGGCAGGAATCCAGTACAAAGTCTTCTCATTATGATATGAATCTTGGAAAACTGAAACTAAAAAACAACCTCATCGCCGCGCCGATGGCGGGTTATTCGGATCTGCCGTGGCGCATTCTTGTCTCTGAGCTTGGCGCCGGAATGGTCTTTTCCGAAATGATATCGGCCGAGGCTTTGCAGCGCGCGCAAAAAAGGACCATCAAATTGGCATTTAATGATAAAAGGGCAACTCCGTTTGGCATTCAGCTATTCGGCTCGAAGCCGGAAAGTTTTGCAAATGCCATATCCATTTTAAAAGATCATCCGTTCGATCTCGTCGACATAAACATGGGCTGCCCCGTAAAAAAGGTCGTTGCGCGCGGAGAAGGCTCGGCCATTATGAAGTCCCCAAATATTGCAGAGGCAATAATAAAGGCCGTGCGTTTTAGCTACAAAGGCCCGCTAACTGTAAAAATCCGCGCCGGCTGGGACGATTTTTCCATTAATGCCGTTGAAATAGCAAAGATCGCTGAAAATTCCGGTGCCGACGGTGTCATTGTCCATCCGCGAACAAAAATGCAGGTTTTTAAAGGCAGTGCGGACTGGAAAATCATTGCCGACGTAAAAAATGCGCTTCAAATCCCGGTAATCGGCAACGGCGATGTTATTGATAAAGCGAGTGCAGATAAAATGTTTGCAGAAACCGGCTGCGACGGCATCATGATAGGCCGGGCCGCGATCGGCAATCCTTGCGTATTTAGAGAAATAAACGGTCATGCACCTTTAACTTTGCAGGAAAAATTCAATCTCATAAAAAAGCACATTGAATTGACGCTAGAATTCAAAGACGAGCGCCATGCCATTTCAGTAATGCGGAAATTCATTCCAAAATATTTAAAAGGCATGCCCGGCCACAAGGAATTATTAATGAATCTGAATCGCGCAAAGACTATTGCATCGGCTTTAGAATATTTGGTTGACTTTATGTAATATTGTAAGTAAAATTCCAATATTACATGTTTTATAGAAACAACTATTCTTAAATAAAGGAAGTAAGTAATATGTCAATAATAACAACTGGTTATATCGATAGAGAGGTCGCCCAGTTATTGAACAATACCCTAAATGAGGGTAAAATTGTTGTTTTATTGGGGCCAAGGCAGTCTGGAAAGACAACTTTGATTAAACACATTTTGCCCCAACACAAGCTGGTTGGTTATCTCACTTTTGACGATTTAAAATTAAGGCAGATAATTGGGGATCCAAACATGGGTTTGAAGGCGGCTATTTCAAGATCTATCGATATAAACCTAGACTCTCCAAATCTTATTATTGTTCTAGATGAATGTCAAAAATGTCCGCAGGTATTTGAACAGGTTAAACTTCTTTATGATTCGGACGGTCCAAAGCCCCGATTCTTGTTGACCGGCTCTAGTTCGCTTGAGTTACATAGCAAATCTGCCGAATCCCTTGCGGGTAGAGTAAGATGTCTCTTTTTGAGCCCTTTTAGTTTTTCGGAGTATCGTAATGCAAATTCGATTCCTACAGAAGAAGGATACAAATATATTGATCATATTGTAAATCAGAATCTGACTGAAGAGACAGGCAAAGAAATATTTTATAAAATCTCCAAATCAAAAGAAATCAGAATGAAATTACTGGATGAAATGCTTATATTCGGCTCATTTCCAGAATGCGCCTTATATAGCGACAAAAGTGAAAAGATTAAATTCTTAGCCAATTTTAGAAATAGCTATATCGAAAAGGATATATTGGATTTGTCTTTAATTGACGATTGGAAGCCATATAACCACCTTCTGGAGTTATTGGCGGAATATAACGCATCCACTTTCATCATTAAGGACATGGCAAAACAGGCGGGTATTTCAGACAAAACACTAAAAAAATATTTAAATATCTTGCAAAAAACGCTGCTTGCAAAGTTATTGCCAGTTTACACAAAGAACATCAAGCGCCGGCTGGCAAAATCTCCTAAATTGCATTTTTGTGACATGGGATTTGTGAGCCACTTAACCGAATCATTTGACCTTGCCACCCTTAGATCTTCCGGAGCTATTGGAAAAAGATTGGAGAGCTTCGTATTTGCTGAATTCCTTAAAGCTTCTCAAAATGACTGGCGGCCGCATTCATTTTCCTTTTGGAGGACAAATAGCGGCTATGAAATTGATCTTATCTATTCGCTTGAAAATGCCTTGATCCCGATGGAAATAAAATACTCCACGGAAAAACCGAAGCTAAAATCCCTAATGGCTTTTGCAGAAGAACAGAAGGGAATAAAGTTTAAGTGCGTATTATATCGCGGCGATTATGAATATGACAAAACAACTAACACCCATTTTATTCCAATCTGGGGTTTATAACATATAATTCTATAGCAGGCCCTTTATTTTTTCTCCGCCATTTTCGCCAGCCTTTGCTCAACTGTTAACAGCGATTCCTCTGCATGCCTTAAAAGCTCACCAGACGGAGGCATTTTTTCGGCTAGATTTGGATTGCTAAGAAATGGCAACATCATGCCGCGGTTCGCAGCAAAACCAGCCATACGGCCAGTAGTAGTGCTCATTGTTAAGGGATCGGCAGCGCTCCCAATCGCCATAAGCTTTTTAGGGTCTCCGGCTAAAGCCGCCAGCATGTCAAGATAAGTAAGCGCTCCGAGTTGCAACATATGCAAAGGGACATATTCGTTTGTTATATGATCTGTTACTCTTTGATATGGAGGAAAAAGCCCGCAAGCAACTGCTTGCGCGCCAGCAGCCTGAAATGCTCTTGCAAAGGTGCCTCCGCCAATTGTTTGAGGCACGGCATCTTTATCGCCCGTCCATCTCTTATAGGCTTCAAGAGCCGTTAAAAGAGGGATAGAATCCGGAGGAACGTGGATTCCGCCTAATTTACCGGCTTTTGCGGGGTTTACTTTTAATCCGGCACGTCCTGCTGCAGCTTCTATTGCTGTATCAACATTTTCTATAGTAAGCGTTTGGCGAATTCTAACATCTACGCCAATTTCTACCTTTTGGCGGTCAGCATTCAATACTCCAATATTAACTGTATTAATGCCGTTTTGCATGGGCGAATCATCTATTCCAAATAGTTGCGCTCCCGCTGAATCGTAGCCAACTTCCCGCACTAATCTAAGCGCTCTTGATGCGGGGTTATCAGTAAACATATATGAAACATCTTCAACCGCCCATGTAAATAACAGCACTGCACTTAGAGTTCCGGCCCATGGCATAGATGAATGTGCTTTTTCTCCTTTTATAGTAAATGTTACACTTTCAACATCATTATCATCATGTTGTATCGTGACCCTTTCTCCAATTTTCTCACGAAGTAATTTTTCTAATTGGCCAACAGCTTCTGGATTGTCGGTGCCAACCTTTACCTCAAATAAATCCGGAATAGTATTTTTAGGATTTTTAAAAGTAGTAAGGTGTTTAATTGTTATGCTGTTTTGATGGGGTTTGCCTGATGATTCTATTTGCATTGGCGGCACATCTGAAAGCGCATCAATAGTAACCATATTAATATCTTGTTCACCCCCTATAGGAGGCCAAAAAGCATCCGGCACGAACGCAAATTCAGGAACCGCCTGTTCTCTTAAAAATAGTTTTACATCGTCCCATTCGCCACGCTCTTCATCAATAAAAAATGGAACACGAATTTTATGACTTTGGCCTATTATTTC
>JACPAJ010000021.1 GCA_016180865.1 Deltaproteobacteria bacterium | reverse complement strand
GATCCAGCAACATATGAGGAATTTCAGGATAAGTTATTGCAGATAGTCAAGATTCTCTACAAGCTTACATAATCGTCTTTTTCCTAATCATTTATCATCATCCTAATCTTAGTCGAAAATCGTTGTTTGACATTAATATCGTATCATAAAATCCTTAAATTCTCCCGTCTCTTTTTCCCATTCTGCTTTCACATTTTCAACTCTTGCCGAGGGCGGGCCTTTGCGGCACCATGAAATAAATTTTTCCAAATTTTCTTTTGCCCCTTCCGCGATTGTTTCAACTCCGCCGCCATTTGTGTTTCTAACCCATCCGGTCAGATTCAAACTTTGCGCAGCCTTTTGCGCGTTGGCCCTGAAAAAAACTCCCTGCACGATTCCTTCAATATATATATGAGCGCGGTGCATATGATTATAGAATTATATAATTTATTCTTCGAGCCTGTCGAGAAGATAAATTGCTCCGTCAGAAATTGCTCCGTCATCCACGTGCGCGTTTGGCTCTGTCATCCCTGCGCAGGCAGGGATCCACGTTAAAATACTCTATAAAATCAATATGTTGCGCGGGCCTAAATTTTTTTAAAAAAAGTTAGCAACTTTTTTTGCGAACTGCCGATGATTACGATGAAAGGTCATTATTATAAGGATAGGCCTTTTTTAATGATCTTGAAAATAGTTAGCAACTTTTTCGGCAATCAGCCGAAAATAGTAATAGGGGAGGATAAGGAGCCTATATATGACAACAACAGCAAAAACAGCAGACGTAAGACAAGCCAATCAATCACTTTTGGATTTCGAGCCGCTGGCTGCAGCCGTGTCAACCGAATGCGCAGATAGAGACGGAAAGAGTAGAGTGAAAACGGAAGCAAAACTTAGAGGAAGGTCTCAAGGCTGCCAGGATGCGGTTGCCCAGGCGCAGACTAATCAAACAAAAATTACAGGTGAATTTAGAACAGTTGTTGAAGGCGGTTTATATAAAACAGACGGTGCAATAATTTCTAGGCTCGGCGAAGTTTGTCCCGATATTGAGATGGCGCCGGATGAAGCAATTTCATATGCGGATAGGTTCGCAGAGTTTCACAAAAATGCTTCGATATGCTTACAAAGAGTTTCTCTTCTTTTCGCCGAAGATCCAACAAAGCTGGCAGAACTGACATACGTTTTAAAAGATTCGATGGGTCATACATGGGAATCTATAGATAGAGCGAGCAAGGATCCGGATCCGGCGTGTAACATGCCGGCTGTTAAGAGTTGGGAAAAAGGAACCGCTGAACCGGCAGACCCGGCTCCAGCTCCGGTTTCTGAACCAGCTCCGGCTCCAGCGCCTGCTCCAATGACAGGGACAGGAGAAAAAGCCTATATGCTGGAAACAGTGCCTCCTTTCACTCCCGCAGAACTCGGCGATGAACTTATAGCAGCGATGGAAAAGAGATGGGGAGCAGATGCCGAAAAAGATAGAACTGCATTTTCGGAATCGCTTAGAGGCGCAGATTATGAAGCTTCGTTGAGCGCTCTGACTGTGCTGCTTGTTTCAGTTAATGCCACAGATATGAAGAAATTCGAAGGCGCAATTCCGGAAATTGAGCCGATCAAGGTGCCGGAGTTTGTTGAGGTTGCCGGCCCGGATGGCCGCCCGGTGCCGATGAAGGATGCAGAAGGCCATAATATTAAAGTCGATGATTTGCTTGAAAATAAAGATAATGCAGAAATTACGAAGGCGCTTCAACAGGCAAGAGATAACACTCTCGCTAATATAAGAGATTACGCTGCATACATTGCCCCCTTATTTGATATGTCGGCCAAAGATATTATCAATGAATGGGGAAAAGTCACAGCCGATGATTCACTTGCCATTACTTATAAGGAAGGTGAGCTTAATAGCGGCAAAGAGATGAGTGCGCTTCTGAGAGATTTTGAAAAGTTCGCAAAAGCAAAACGCGAAAAGCTGATGAAGGATAAGCCAAAGCCCCATGCCGACGCGCCGAGTGGTTTGCTGGCCCGCATAGCAGCCCTGCCGAAGGATGAAGTCGCATGGATGGCGCAGGTGAAGCATGATATAAATATGAAAGACGGATGGATAGATAGAAACGCGCAATTTCTTACAAAGTGGCGGAGTCAGCTTAAAAATTTACTGGATGAAACAGATCCAAAGGCATTCAGAGTTAAGCTTGATGAGATAAGCAAAGGAATTGAATCAGAGGTGATGCAGAAGCTTGGAGTAAAACATACCGATTCTGCGGTTGGCATAGCAAAGAATACAGCGAATCAGACCGGTACCAATATTCTGCCGGTTCCGGAGTGGAATAACGAGATTGACGCATATCGAAATGTACAAGAACTAACTCAATACTTCATAACCCAGGCCACGCTTTCAACTGTTAACAGATTGGCAAATACGCAAGTTACACAAGCAGACATTGAAAAGCTGCTGGAAAAAATGGGCTACGTATCGGAAAACAGAAAAAAGGATGGGAAATCCGAACCGATGAATGTTAATGAGCTCAAAACTGCATTGGGTGCTATAACGGATGAGAAAAGCTATAATCAGTTTGCGGTGAAGGCAAAGGAGTGGGCGGAATCTGAGATGCAAGGACCGGCTCTTACAGGCGAAGCGTCCGCTTCTGGCGGAGCTGCCGGCGGCCCTGCTCCAGGAAAAGGTTCGGCTAGAAAAAGCAGCGTAAATTATGGCACCGCAGCAGAAGCCGGTACGACTAAAGATTTCGGCGATGCAGGCAAAGTTACGATAGCCATCGGCGGAAGCATAGCGGGTAATAGCGGCACAAATATTCCATCGGTTGGCGGAATCACTCCGAAAAAAGAGCCCAAGAATGCGGGGCCCGAACTTTCAGATTTAAACGCAACTTATACATCAAAAGATTTTGGTGACAATGTAACGATAGCCGGCACAGGAACGGCCGGAATTAAAGATGGGGCAAGAGGTCTAGAGGGCGGCGCTATCGTTAAGTACAAATATGGCGATGAAGGAGAAGTAAAAACGACTATGAAAGGCGGCTACTATCATCAGGAACTGGGGAATGAGGCGACGCTTGGAAGAACATTTGTCAAGGCAGACATTGAATGGCGTCCTGCTGGGAAAAAAATCGTCGTAAAACCCGGTGTGATTTATACGTTTAATGATCCTGAAGGAGGGAAAGAAACAGAGGAGCTGGGTTATTCGCTTGGACTCGGATATAACCCGGAAGATAAAGGCGGTTTCGGTCAGATCAGTTATAAACACAAAAGTCCATTCGGCGGAGATCAGCATCGGAAACTGCTTCAGGTTTCATCCGATGATATTTATTTGCAAGGTGGTTACAGATTCGGCGGTTTCTTCGAAAGCCTCTATGCGTTCTATGACATTAGTTATCTGAGAGGTGAAAGCGAACTTGGAGGAACAGTTATAGGAGGCAATCGCGCCGATTCCGGTGATTCAGCACACGCTCTTGGGTTGGGAGCCGAATTAGCGCTCAGTAAGAAATTTAGCATTTCTCCATGGATTGGCTGGCGGACCATTGATATTCGTACAGGCGGAGCCAACGAAGGAAGATGGATAGGCGATGGCGCTCTTTCCGGCGTAGACGTAAAATATGAATTTTAATCTGTTTTAGGTAGCGAGGGGAGATAACAAGAAAGGGTTAGGGATATGAAAAACAAAATCATCTTTGTAGTGCTGTTCAGTGCAGTTACGTTTGCCGCATGCAGCGATGGCATGCTGCCAAAGGCTCCGGAGCCGAGCGCTTCGACTTCGCCGGCCTGCTTGATGCAGGCATATAAAATCGGCGCGGATCCGACGACTGCCGTTACCGGAGAAATTACCATTAGCTCCGGCGAAGGAGTCGTTCTTACTTATAGCGCGTCTCCCGTAAGCGCCGCGGCGGAACTTACAAGCGAACCGGCTTCCGTAGTGGGCCAGCCGATTGTGATTCAGCCGGTCGAAAAGAAAAAAGAAGAGAAGAAGGACGATAAAAAGGGCGGGGCTGCCAAAGCAGCGGCTGCTGATGATAAGAAAGATAAAAAAATTGAAAATGGCGAAGTCAAAGGCTCAAATGAATTCAGAGCATTGACGGAAAATGTAAGTTTCACTTTAACCGCAAAGAATGAAGACAAAGGCAAAAAGGTTTCCGAGTGCAAAGGGCACGTAAATGTTGTTGTAAGCCCCGAGCCCGCGGCCTTAACTATTAATAAATTTACGGCATCTGCAACGGATGTTAATGCCGGCGAAAAAGTAAGTTTGTGCTGGGATGTTTCTCCGGCCGATGCGAGCGTTTTAATTGTGGATGACCAGGAAAATCAGGTGTTTCCTTTAGCGTCAGCAGCTCCAGCCGCGCCGGTTGAAGGATCAACTCTGCAATCTCCGAAAACATTAATGGCAACGGGAAGTGCAAAGCCTGTTGATGAAGAAGAGCCGGCCGAAGAAGATGCTGCTGAAGAAGAAGCTCCGGCAGCAGCTCCAACGTGTGTTGACGTAACGCCAGCAGCAACGACAACATACACTTTGACGGCTTCAACAGCCGACGAGCAATCGGCCGTATCGACCGTTACAGTCAATGTTAAGGAACTTGAAGTTAAAGTCGTTTCATTCCTTGCAAACGGAATGGAAGCGCCTGTTTTAGATAAAGCCGGCGAAGCAAGGCTTACATGGGAAGTTACGCCGGAAAACGCTTCGGTTGTTATCGATCCGGAAGTTGGCACGGTAAAATCAAAGGGCGAAGCAACGGTAAAAGTTGAAAAGACAACGACATATACATTAACAGCGAATGTCGGCGACGTAGTTACCGCGAAGCAGGTTACGGTAACAGTTTCGCAGATTGCAGGTGTCGCCACAGCAACGACTCTCTCTGCCAGCGCGACGGATGTTTTCGCGGGCGAGGAGTTGACGCTTAACTGGTCTGTTAAGGCTCCGGACGGCGGAACCGTTCCGGCCGAAGGTTTAAAAGTTGTGATAGACGCGCCGGATGGAAGGACGGAAGTTGCTGCCGGCACAACCAGCGCTACAATTGCGCCCTCTGCAAGCGGCTCCTATGCTGTCGAAGTTTCGGGAGTTGCGGGCGGAGTTGTGAGAAGCAATCAGGTGAATATTGCGGTGCGATCTTGGAAAAACAGCGATGTAGGCGGCAAATGGAGAGCTGTTGGCATCAGTGGAAATCTTGCAGTGGTTGGAGCGGCTTCAAATAGAGGCGGCAATATCCAGTTTGCAAGGCTTTCCGGTGATACGGCATTTGAAAAGGTTTCATATAGCTTTAGCGATGCAATAAATTCATTGTATTTTAAAGATTTTAGCACGCCGCTTGCAAGTTATGGCGATTTGCCGATCAATGCCATTAGCGTTGATTCGTCCAGCGGACGCATATATGCAGCAGCCACTGGCGCGGTTCTTTATTCCGATAATAGCGGAAAGAGCTGGTCAGCAATGGATGTATTCACAATGAGGGCTAATATTAAGGGAGTTTATGAACGACAGTCTTGTAAAGGTGGTGTACAGGCCGGAACCAAGGGCAGCGTTCTAGCCAATTTTGTTCAGGTGTGCGATGTCTTGGTTGATCAAGGCAGAGTTATTATTGCCACAGATCTTGGCGTACACTATACAGATGAAGCCGGCGAGTTTGTCAGCGGAAAAAGCTGCTGGCAGGGCGTTCCGAAGGTTAAATGTTCAAAAGAGAATGAGTTATCATGGATACCGGTGCATTCATTAACATCTTTTGGCGGCAGAATATATGCGGGAACAGCAACCGGCGTTTGGGTAAGCGATAACAGAGGCGAATCATGGTCTGATTTCAGCGGCGGTGATGTGTCAAGCTCTCAGGCGGTTTATGCTCTGGCTGTTGACTCAGAAAACAAGAAACTATATTCCGCAGGCCCCGGCGGTACTTTTGCCGCGGAACTCGGCGGCGGCGCGGATTGGAAGAAACTCGGCGAAGTCACAGACGGCGGCGCAATTTATTCGCTGGCCGTTGATCCGGCTTCAAGCGGCACGGTCTATGCCGGAGCGGAAGCAGGCATATTCGTTTCGCGTGATTTTGGCGGCAGCTGGAAGAACGTTTCGGAATCGATGGGTTCAACGCCGGCTATTTACGGCCTTGCGGTTGGCAAGAGCGGTGCAAGCGTTGGCGTATATGCCGCGACAAGCGGCGGAATGTTCAGCTCGGTTGCAACAGCGGTAAAACCGCTTGTAACCACGGCTGCAACCCCGACGGAAGCTCCTCCTCAGCCGGCCACTGAACCGGCTCCAGCTCCAGCTCCAGCACCCGCAGCATCAGAAACAATGAAAGCATTGCTTTTTAAATAAGAAAGGTCCTTGAAAAGGGTTATACAAAACCCCGTTCGCCTACAAGCGGACGGGGTTTTTTCTTGCTTGCTTTGTCCGCAATTATGGTACATAATTCTGTACATGGAGGCATATTATGAAAAAAACTTATTCGGTTTCAAACTTAAGGCCTAACCTTTTGAAGGTTGTCAACGATGCCAACAGGCTTGGCGAGGAGTTTCTTATCACAAAAAACGGCGAACCGGTTGCCGTAATTGTCGGCTATGATGAATGGGAAAGCTGGGATGAAACTATGGAGATTTTGGCTGACAAAAAAGCGCTCAAACGGATTCAGACGAACCTGTCTTATTACAGGCGCGGCGGAAAGGGAAAAACAATGGCAGGAGCGTTTTAATGAGCTATCATCTGGTTATTCCGCCATTAATCGCTAAATCACTGACTCATCTTCATCCTGTTCTGAAAGGTAAAATCAGGGACGCTCTTAAATCAATTGAGGAAAATCCGTATTTAGGAAAACCATTGCAGGGAAAGTTATCCGGGCTGATGAGTTTCAGGGCGACATATTATCGAATAATTTATAGGATAGTTTTGCAGGAAAAAAGGATCGAAGCAATAGATATTGGCCCGCGAAAGACGATATACGAAAAAATATTTAATTGGAAATTGCCATAATTAACTACCTCTATATTTTTTCCGTGCAATTTTTGCGGCCGTCATTTATAATCTTTCCACTATGAAAAAAATAATATTATTTGTTGTTGCGGTTTGCATAAGCTTTAGCTTCGTAAGTTTTGCCAAAGCTCCTAACAGAGCTTCTTTGAAGGCGTCCCATGCACAGGCGGAACGTTTTCCGGGGTTCAATAAACTCGATCCGGCCACTAAGAAAGCTTGGAAAAAGGCCAAGACCGGCGATTATCTGGAGCTTTTGGTCAAAACGAACGCAGTTGTGAAAAAGAACGGGAAAAAACAGCTTGACCTCGTAGGTTATAAATACAGAAGCCTGATAAACACGCCCGAAAAGAAGACAATAGCCACAGGCAAAATTTTAGCTTCGCAGCTGCAATGCCTTGCGGCGCTGGAGTTTGTCGAATCGATTGAAGGGGCGAAAATTGTGAGGGTTAAATGAAATATTTATTTTTAATAGCGGCTCTAATTTTGTCAGCCAATGCCGCCGATGCCGCGACGAAAATTGATCCGCTGCTTAATATGACGGTTAAAAAACCGGGGGCGCCTTTAAATACAATGAAAGCTTTCGGCGTTAAAACCGTTGCCGGCGTTGCGAAAGCGGATGTTTTTATAAAATTCAAAGGCTTCGGACAGGCGGCCCGCAAAATCGTTGAAGGCGCGGGCGGCAGAGTAAGATCGATTGTCGGCGATATTTTGACCGCTTCCGTTCCTCTGGATAATATTCAAACCCTGGCCGCAAACGATGCCGTCATTTATATAGAATCTTCAAGGCCTCTCCGCGCAAAAATGGATTACGCGCGGACGCTGACGGGCGTTGACACGGTTCAGGATGGCTCCGCTACCGGCACCGCTTATACCGGAAGCGGTGTTTTAGTCGGCGTTGTCGATTCCGGCATCGATTGCGCGCACAATGATTTCAAAGATGCCGACGGCAATCCAAGAATAGTAGCGTACTGGGATCAGTCATATTCCGGCGGAAGCGGGGTCGCGGAAATTACAAACAGCGAAGGGGCCGAATATACCGGCGACGCCTTAACGGACGGCACCTGCGCCAATTCGCCCGACACTCTGGAATCCGAAGGCGGTTTTGGCCACGGCACGCATGTTGCGGGCATAGCGGCGGGTTCGGATTCCACATTTAAGGGCGTCGCGTATGAAGCGAATATTGTCGCGGTAAAATATGTCGAACCCGATATAAGAACCGGCGGATACAGCGGTTACGCGACGACTCTATCAACCAGTATCGTGGACGGCGTAAATTATATTTTCAGAAAAGCGCAAAGTTTAAGCAAGCCTGTATCCGTGAATTTATCTATAGGCACATCTCTCGGGGCGCATGACGGCACATCGCTTTTTGAGGAAGCGCTCGACGATCTTTTGATAGATTGGTTCGTCGGCCCCTTATGCCGGCGGAATTCATGCGGGGATCGATGTTTTAGCCTCTTCGCCCGAAGCTTTTGAATTTTTGACATTCAGCGGCTCTACGGTTGATCCGGTTGGCGGCGCCGATGGAACATGGATCGATATTTGGCTCGATAGCGGCAGCGCATGCACAGTCCAGATAAATGCTTTTGCAAATGCATCCTCAAGCAATAGGAGCAATAAAACAACAGTTGCGGCACAGACGGAAGCCGTATCGGCAGGTGACGATGAAGTTACCGCTACGGACGATGTGGTCACCGTTTCGCTTGATTTTACCGATAATAATAATGCACAAAATGCAAAGCAGCATGCTATTGGAAAAGTTACAGCTACCACAAGCGCAGCTATGGCAAAATATTCGTTCGACCTTGTATTTGACGGAACCTGTGCGGGCGATGCGTGGCTTTATTTTGACAACGTTAATTATAATTATTTCACAAAAGATAGAATCACTCCGGCTTTGAGCGCCGCTTTGGGATACACATATATCGACGGCGACAGCCTTTCTACGATGACAATTCCCGCAACCGCCACAAAATTGATTGCGGTCGGATCTTTTATGGGGCGTGACAACTGGACGGGCGGCGGAAGTGTATCACAAGAAGATACGACTAAAGGAACTGTCGGGGATATTTCATCCTTTTCGAGCCTCGGGCCGACTGCGGACGGAAGGACAAAGCCTGAAGTAGCAGCACCTGGCGAACCGATTGTTTCAACGCTTGCATCCGGCGTAACAACGTACACGGCTGGCGATTCCACACATCAAAAGCTTGAAGGGACATCGATGGCTTCTCCGCATGTGACCGGAACGGTTGCGCTGATGCTTCAGAAAAATAAATGCCTGACTCCTACGCAAATCAGAACCAAATTGATTGAACAGGCAAACGGCGTTGCAAATGTAACGCTGCCCGATAATTCATGGGGCTATGGGAAGCTGGACGCGGCAGCTTCCGTCAATAGCGTTACCGAATCCGATTGTGTTCCCGATAATCCGGGAGATGAAGGCTCCAGCAGCAGTACTGGCGATGATACAGGCAGCTCTTCCGGAACATCTGCAAGCGTGAATTGTTCATTAAATTCGAATTCAAAAGATTTCATGTCGGTTTTTGTTGCCTTTATCACTGTTTTCGGGCTAATATTGGCGCGTTATGGAGCGAAGGAAAGTAAAAAAAGCCGATCCCAATAAAATTACCGACGCCGGAATTTTTTGCAAACTTACAGCCGCCCAGCATAAAACCAAGCAGGAAATTTTATCGACGCCTGTCGAACCGATTGATCTTGAAAATATCAACGGTGTCGATGACCTGGTAGCCGCCTTCAGAGGCGCGTCAATCCAGGCTCGCCGCATAGGCGAATGCGCGGAAGTCTGGGAAAAAATGGCCGCCGACCCTGAAAGGCCGACGATTATTCTGGGGCTTGCCGGCCCTTTGGTTGCCGCGGGTTTAAGAAAAGTCATCCGGGATCTTATCGCCCATAACCTTATCGATGCAATAGTCTCAACCGGTGCGATAATGTATCAGGATTATTATCAGGCAAAAGGGTATCTCCACTATGTCGGTTCGCCCGATGCCGAAGACACGAGACTTCGCGATCTTTATATAGACCGGATTTACGATACCTATGTCGATGAGGCGAAATTCTGGGAGACAGACTGCGGCATCGGCAAATTTGCCGATACTCTTAAGCCGGGGAATTATTCAAGCAGAATGTTTTTGGAAGCTCTTGCCGGAACCGTTTCTGATGAGCAGTCGATACTTGTTACGGCAAGAAAACACGGAATTCCGATTTTTGCGCCGGCTATCAACGATTCCAGCATCGGAATCGGGCTGACGGAGCATTATCACAGGTGCCTGAAGGAAGGCCGCAAGGGAGTTACAATCGATTCTATTCAGGATAATTATGAACTGACGCAGGTTGTCGTTAAATCAAAATGCACTTCCGCTGTTTATATCGCGGGCGGCGTGCCAAAAAATTTCATCAACGATTCGGTTGTGATGAGCTACATTTTCGACCGCGATACCGGCGGGCATCGTTACGCAATCCAGCTTACGACCGACGTTCCGCACTGGGGCGGGCTTTCCGGTTCAACCCTTTCGGAAGCCACAAGCTGGGGCAAAGTCAGCAAAAAAGCTACCCATCAAATGGCGTTTGTGGAGCCTTCCGTTTCGCTGCCGCTCATCGCGGGATATCTTATAAAAAAAGAGTCGGGAAAGAACCGCTCGAGGATAGTTTTTAACTGGACGCCCCCGGCCCTTAACGGAATAAGTTTCAAATAATGGAAGCTTCCAGAAAGTCTCCGTTTGCATCTCTTATTTTCTGCGCAATTTTGTCGCTCGCATTTACTTTAACCAATGAGGCTAATGCAGGTTTAACCTCAATCCAAAAAGAGTTTGTCGCGGGTTACAAAGCTTACGAATCCGGCAGGCTTGAAGAGGCCAAGAAGCATTTTGAAAACTGCGACGGCAAATATCCTGTTTTGCAGAAATTTATAACGGCTTTAATGGAAGAAATCAAAGAAGGCGGAGAAAAGTTTTTTTACTTCGATCCGGTTGAAAATGCCCGAGCGGAAATAGAATTGTTGAAACAGGAGCCTGTTTCGGAAAAAGTGTCTTTCAATCTTGCCGAGGCTTATTTTAAAGCGAGGGAGTACGAAAAAGCAGCGGGACTTTTCAGTAAAACAGCAGATTACCCGAAATTCCGCCTTTCATCTCTGGACCGGCTTGCAACTTCTCTTGCAAGGCTCGGTCGGAACGGGGAATCGATTCTTATTAATCAGCAGATTATCGGTGAATTCGGGCGCAATAAGGAGGCAAAAGCCTTGGCGATGTATAAAATCGGTTTTTTATACATGGACAGGGGCGATTATAAAATTGCAGAAGACCAATTTTCGGCTTTGAGCGATTTTTTATCATCATATAAGAGAGATCTGGTTCAGTGGTATCTTGCGTGGTGCGCCTATAAGCAGGGGCATTTTGACGATGCAGCTAAGAGATTTGTAAAACTTGAAAAGATAAAAGGCTTAAAAGAGCGGGCCGGATATTGGAACGCAGAAGCTCTCGAAAAGGCCGGCAAATCGGAAGATGCCTCTTTCATTTACCGCGAAATATTTGAAAAGGCGCCAAAGACATACTACGGAATTTTGGCCGCGAAAAAACTTAAGGAAAAGGATATTGTAGTTTTAGAAAGCTCTGTCACAGGTAAAATATACTACAAGTTTAATTTCAGCAGCAATGTAGCTTTAAAGTTAGCAGAGCTTGTTCTTACCCAAAATGAGCTTAACCCAACTTCCAAGGTTTTGGCAAGAGACATGGAAAATTTCAGAAAGCATGCAAAGGCTTGTATTATTTACGGCTCAATTTTGACAAAAGGCAGCAAGGCGAATGATTATGATGTTATGCTTATGTTTGAAAAGGGAAATTATAAGGATGTAACGATAGTGCATAAAGAAATATCCCAAATGCACCCCAAAAAAATTCATTTGATGATGCAAACCGAAAAAGACTTTATTAGCAATCTCAAAAAAAGACATCCACCTTTACTTAGTTTGCTTCAGACAGGAGCAGTATTGTGGGGTGAAAAATTTATTGTGGAGGCTGTTAAAAATGCAGCAGCTTGAAAAGCAAATTAGTTGGTGCCTTAAAAAAGGCAGTGAGCGAAAAAGGCATAGGGGACTTAAACCCATCAATCCTAACGCTGATTTAGCTAATGCACACCTAAAGAAAGCAGAGCACAATTTTAAAGCAATGGCGTCATTCCAAAAAACTGGTTTTTCTGATTGGTCGGTTTCAGCTTCTTTTTACTGCCTTTACCATTGTTTGCTGGGGATATTAGCAAAGCACGGCTATGAGAGCAGAAACCAAGTATGCACCTTTGCAGTAGTAGAGGAACTAATCAATAAAAGAAAGGTGGTCAACTTATTTCTTGAAGATTTAAAAGATATAGCTGACTTAGATGTTTCCGAGCAGATGGAAAGTTCAGATATAATCAGCATTAGAGAAGATTTTCAATACTCTACAAAAATGGCATTA
>JACPAJ010000020.1 GCA_016180865.1 Deltaproteobacteria bacterium | reverse complement strand
AATTATCCTCTAACAACTTAGCGCTTACTACGACTGAAACTAGCCCCATTTTGCGTGTTTTGTCAAGCGGGCCATTTTTAAACACAGAAACCTTTTGTCCTTGACTTGCAATCACGATTTTACCTATATTGCGCCCACCTATTATTAAAGAATCGTAAGGAGCGAAAACAAAATGTCGATGAACAAAAAGTACACTTGGGCGGATTTTCTAAAAAACCACCCTGAGCAGAAAGAAAAAAAGATCAAAAGAACTTCCAAAGAAGGCGGAAAAGCTTTTGAGGCTGCTTTCAAACAGCATTTAAAAGAATATCTGAAAGACCGCCTTGGAAAGATCGATAAAGAATGCGAACTTGTCGAAAAAAGGCAAAAAGCCTTGGCTAATAGCCTGAAAGAAGCCAAAAAAATCGAAAAAAAGCGCAATATTCAGCAGAAAATCGGAGCTGCGGGTTCATACCTTAAAAAACTGGAAAAGATGCGCGACCGGACAAAAACATCCCAAAAATCCTTATAACTAGCTGATTTTACCGGATTTTTTCTCAAACAAAAAAGTACGCAACTTTTTTTGCAATCTGCCGATACTATAATTGGCCTAAGGTCTTACAATAAACGAGTAAGTCCCCGTTAGGATTTTTCCGCAGTACATCAGTTGTAACTGCAAAAAATGAGCTTTTTTATGGCGATTCATGAAGTAAGACATAGTCTGCCTGTGTATAGGCCTCCGCAAAATGGCGTTTCGGAGCCGCAAGGCATACCTGCAACCGCTATGGAGACCGACGTCGTTGCGGAAGCAAGAGACAGACTTGCAAGAATTCTTAGCGGCCACGAAAGCCATGTGCCGCGCCCTTTCACCTCCCCTCTTCCTGAGGAAACTGCGCCTGAGCTGATAGCCAGATACCGCCGGACTCCGGAACATCTCCTAACTCCCCATACGAGAACATTAATCGAACTCGGCAAGCTTAGAGACTTTTTCCTCCGTCTTGCATTAAATCCATGTGAGTTCGCTGTACGCCAAAAAGAAATTCTTGAAGCGGCGAAATCGGCAGGCAAACACATATTGGAAGTCCTCGACCGATACACCATGGGTAATTCAAGGCCGGAATTTGCCGTTAGAAGTGTAGTCGACGAAATTTTTAAGCAGAGACGACTGCAGGATGAAGCAAGAAGGGAAGGACGGGCTTTTGACAGTCAAATAAGAGTCAATGTGGTAGTCTTTGATCTTCACATGAGAGATATAAATGCCCTCGATAAATCGATGGCCCTAGGCGACTGGGCAGTTCCGGCATCACACGAGCAATTGAAAGAAGCGATTGCCCAATCAGACGCAGCGTTTAGAATTTTTGGCGGTCCCGTACCGTATGTTCATCTCCCCCAAGAAACTTCATCGGTACTGATCTCCCCAAATGGAAAGAAAACTGAAGCTCTGAAAGAATTATTACATGACGAACTCCGAAATTATCAAGCTGAGATGCGCCTTGCTTTAAAAAAAGCCCAAAAGGAAGGACTTGTTTCTGCAGCAATAAATGCGGACAGCGTTCCATTTGGAATTACGGCTTATGTTGAAACCCTTGACGTTAGCGATGCAGATACGTCATCGAGAGCCGCGCTGAATGAAGGCGTTACAAAAAAGTTAAGACGCGCTGTTTCTACTGCGGCTTATTTAAAACATAACAGACCAGAATCAAAAAGAGCTTTGCTTCATAGAGGCAGCACATACCTTTACGATCAAACGGTCGTGCCCACAAGAAATCAAGCGTATCGGGCATGGGTTGAAAAGCTTAGAGGCTCGGTCCCTTTCGGCAGGTCGATATTTATTGATGGAAACGGTGAGATTGATGCTGAGTTGCGAGCTCAGTATCAAACAGCTCTTGTAACGGATACCACCGGCGCAATCACAAGAAGACCATCCGCAAACGGCGGAGGACATCTGCAGCGGTTTTTCCATATCGTAGAACTGCTTGCAGCCCGTCCGGAACTTGCAGCGCAAAGGCAGGAACTTCTTGACAATCTTAAAACCACAATCACCAGACTATTCGATGTTACAATCCATGCCGGAGAAGAAGCCAGGAGAAACAATCAGTGGTGGAGGCTCATGAAATCTGTCAAGAGCCCTGATGGCGATTATTTTCTGGAAGAAGTCGGGATGTGGAGAAACATGCTTGGGTGGAATCCAGATAACATCTTTTTGATTGTGGCGGAAGGAGACAACGCCGGAAAATATGCCGCAGATTACACTTCAAAAGGAACGTCCGACGATAACTTTCAGCTCATAAGCGAACGCATATTCAAAACAGCGGAAGGATTTTATCCACGCATTAGAATGATTATTGTGAAACGCGAAGGAGATCAGTGGAGTATCGCTGTATTCGCCGATTCGGAAGATACGGCAACGGCTTTTGCAGTTGCCTATCAGAAAATATTTCATGAAGCTCCGTTCAGCGAACAGCCGTTTGAAGTAATCGATGAGAATGGAAATACGCACCAAAAAACTCTTACAATGAGCGTTGCAGGCGCGCAATTCCCGGACATTATGACACCGAAAGGAGTCGCTGAATATAGAGCCAAAGCGCGCGAACTTTTTAAGGCCGTTGAAGATGCAAAGCATGCCAACGGCTGGCGGAAAGAAGGGTCCGATTGGCTCGCATTTTCAGGCCTTGATACTTTTGATCTCCAAAAACTGATCGGATCGGAACGTTTTCCTCTTGAAATAAAACGGACAGCGCCGTTTGTGAATCTTATTCCGGAGCCCAAAAATAAAGACGATTTATTTGAAAAATTTTTGCCGATATCGCTCCCGGAAGTCGGAAGATGGGACGGAGAGGGAATCGCATTTGAACCGGAAGCGCTTGCGCCTCTGCCCCCGCCAAAGCCGCTTACAACGCCGGCCAAACCGGCTGTGAAAATGCCGCCGTCTCTTGAAACAAGCCCGTATGCTCCGCTTGTTGAAGGCGCGTTCGCGGAGAGCCTTGTTTTAAGTTCCGCAGGCGCTATTGAAACATCTGCCGGACAACTATTTTTAAAAATGACGCCTGCCGCATCGCTCGCCTCAATAGGCGGGCCGTTTTTTCCGGTGATTTATAACGGAATAATAGGTTCCTGCATCAAGCCGCCGAGAAACTTCACTCCAGCCGGAATTCTGCTGAACGGAGCAAAACAATCCGAGGCGGTTACAAAGGAAATGTTGCGATCAATGTATGAACAAGGAAGGCTGTCTGATTGCAAAAGAAATCCGGCCGGAGAATGCAGAGGAATTTATTCAGAATTAGAATTGAGTTTGTAGCATCCTTTGCCAACCTTACGCTTTTCACCTTATAGTTTCTTCAGAATCAACGGCAGCAACATCTTTTATTTTGCTCACAACATCCAAAACCATCACAGTTGCATTATCTTTTATCCTGATAGTCTGCGTGCCGGGAACGATCTCTTCCGGAGCAGTTTGAACGGCTGATATTATTCCGTTGGCGGCGTCTTTGATGTTTTCCAGCTTGGCAAAATTTTCTATACCGGCATCGCCAAGAACTTTTGTTATACCGTCGGTACAAAGGATAAACCTGTCGTTAATATAGTACGGAATACTGCATGTGTCCGGCATTCCGCTGAACCTGCTCCCGCCAATCCACCGTTTAACAAGGTTTCTGTTTTCGTGCGTTCTCGCTTCCTCCTTTGAAATCTTCTTATTTCGGAGAAGATCCTCAACCTTTGAATGGTCGCGCGTCAGCTGGCAAAGGGTTTCTTCGCTATATCGATAACATCTGCAGTCGCCGGCGTTCAAAAAATAGAGCCTCTCCTCCCTGAAAAGCAATAAAACGATAGTGCATCCCATCCCCTCCGCATTATCATCTATCCCCTTCGCCATAGTTTCATTATGAGCCTCAAGAAAAATGTGCTTCAGAACGTCTTCATAGTTTAGGTCTTCTCCTTCTGGCATAATTGTTTCATCAGGCTGCTTTGAAGCAAGCGAATTAATAGTCTTCACGATATTTTTTGCCATAAAACCGGCAAATTTGCTTGCGACCGCTCCGCCTTTATATCCTCCCATTCCATCAGCAACAATATAAAGATGATTTTTCCCATCAGGCAAAAAGAAATCTTGATTATCTTTTCTGCCCATTTTTTCAGTTGCAGCGAAACAGTTTATACAAAGGCCTTTATTATATTGCATGCGCATATTTATAGACCATTTTTTCCGTGCTTTCAAATCATTTTTATGCTATCGGAAGGCTATACAAGCGCATATGCTCTACGTAACTTTCATTGATCCAAAGGATAAAAAAGAACGAACCACGCAAATAGTCAGGCCTCTGGTGATTGGCAGAAGCAAAGGCGCGGACGTAAATGTGGAGGGTGACAGCACTGTCTCGCGGCTTCATGCGCTTATTGCCCCGCGGCTTGACGGCCGGCTGGATATTCGCGATTTGGCAAGCTCGGCCGGAACGCATATCATGCGGCTCGGCCAAAAGATGCGGCTGCTTCCGGAACCGAACAATGCCGAAAAAGGGCGGGCAGTTTTATTTGATGGCGAGCTCTTTTTAATCGGCCGCGTTGAATTCAAGGTGCATTATAAAGAACTTATCGGAGAGCCTACGCTGCCTCATGATTATGCGGAAGAAATGAATGAGGAGATAACTGA
This sequence comes from Deltaproteobacteria bacterium, assembly GCA_016180865.1. Taxonomy (GTDB): domain Bacteria; phylum UBA10199; class UBA10199; family 1-14-0-20-49-13; genus JACPAJ01. The sequence goes on along the minus strand of JACPAJ010000020.1, from coordinate 5,025 downwards.
AGAAATCGCGATGGAGGATACAATATGATGCAGGATTTTTCGGTTATTCGCGAACTTAGGGAGGCGGAAGAAACAAGCAGCTGGATAAAATCGGTCATAGCTGTAATGCCTGACACCGGCAGCCCTGTAATAATCTCCCGCCTCAATAAGGAAAAGTTAATTAAACATTATTCGTATGCCCCGAATGCCGAAAAATTATCTGCAAGCGAGCAAAAAGCGATTTTGGAGAGAGCGGAGTTAAAATTTGTTCAAGAGGCAAAAGATTTTATCGAAATCAATAAGAAAGTAATCGGGCTTTCTCACTCCAACATCGTCGGCGTCCTGCACGTCGACAAGGATCAGACAACCGGCGAAGATATAATTGTCAGAGAGTTTTTTAGCGGAATTTCTCTCTATGATATGACCGAAGGAATGGCGGTTGAAGGGATGATTCCGCTATTTTTGGGCCTTATTGACGCGGTTGACTTTATTCATCGCCACAAGTTCCTGCACTTGAATTTGAAACCCAAGAAGGTTCGTATTTCGGAGAGTATAAACGGCTATACAATCAAACTGGCCGATTTCGGTTACGCTGCAGACAAGAAATCGAATCCGGAGACAATACACGGCGTTTTGGCGTTCGGCGCACCGGAGGTATTGCTGAGGGATAAGGATAAGTTCGGAGAGGGAAGCGACATTTTTTCAATAGGCGCAATAATGTATTATTGCATGACGCGCGCATGGCCGTTCCCGCAAAGAGAGGGAGCAAAGGATTTTGGCCGCCTGATTGAAATATTAAAAAATGAGCATATGCCAATGAAGCCTTCAGCGGCAAATCCGGCCATATTGGATACGGCGTTTACGGCTGGAATCAGGTATAAGAAGGACATTAAAAAAATCAGCCAATTTGAAGATGCGGTTATGGATATTATTTCAGAAAGGAAAATTCAGACTGCCGGCGAACTCCATCGCGTTATAATGGATATCTTTCCGGATATTACGACCGGCCAAGTCATCTCGAGCGCAACGATAACTTCCGGGATATAAATTTTCAGCCAGTCAGGGCGCTGGTGGCAGCGTATACGGAGCGAATATTGCAACTTTTGTTTAGATTATAATCTGGCAGTTTCTATAGTTGTAATGCGGGTTTCGTGGTCGTCAAGTCGTTCGCCGATTTTGTCGATTTTTGCCGAGAGACGAACTTCGGTTTCTTTAAGTTCTGAATGAACGCCGTCGATTTTAACGTCGAGATTTTTAATCATCTTAGTATGTTCAGTAACGGCATGCTGGTTGAGCTCTATTTTATTATCCAGTCGTTGTATTTCTTTTCGCAGGACATTTTCAGTTCCGCGGGCTGTGGTTTTGATAAAATCTTTTAGGTCTTCAATTATTGGAATCATCTTTCCCCTTGTAAGCACTTCTTTTTCAAAAGCTTCTTTTGTAATTTTTGGGGTTTTTTCCGGCATGGTTTTATGCATATCAACCCCGCTAAAAACCGCAAGCGCCTTTTTCTTAAAAATAGTAAGCAACTTATTCTTAATATATCCGATAAGTTAGCATAGATGAAGAAAAGAGTTGCCAAAAGGCGTTTTGGGGATATAATCTCTGCGGAATTGAGGGAGGGCGACATTATGAACCTCCGTTTTAGTGCGATAGTCAGATGGTGCCTACCCGCCGAAGCTGTAGTGGCGGGAGATAGTGCGATGGTAAAGGCGATATTAGTTGCCGCACTTTTATTCATGTGCGGCATTTTTGTATCTTGCGGCGGAAATTCAAATACAAGCGATGTCAACGGCACCATCGAACCATCGAACAATCCGACCATCGAACCATCTGACAAAGAAGGGCTAAACGGCTACTGGCACAAGTTTGTTTATTCAGATAATTACACAGGTGAAATAGCGGTGATGTTTAAAGATGGAACAGATATGAGGGGTTATTTGCCGACAGAGGACGTAAGAAGAGGAGTGCAAAGATTCACCGAAGAACAGGTTAACGAGGCCATTGAAAGAGCAAGAAGAAGAGGCATTGCGCTAAACAATTGGAATCAATTTTTTATAATTAAAGAACGAGATCCGGCAAAAGCAGAAGCTATACTTGTAGAATTAGCAAACAGCCGCGCAGTCAAGTGGGTGCAACCTCATCTTTTACCACAGCTTTCGGATGCCGGAATCACAGCAAACATCGTCGAAGATCAGGACTATTTATATCCAAATGAAACTCACGGTGGCCTAAATGTTGTGGCCGGCTGGAAGGCGGAAGCATATGGAGAAGGAATTGTGCTGGCTGATCTTGAAATTAACTGGAATTTTACACATGAAGATCTGGACATAGCCGAAACAGATATTTGTTATGACGATGGAGAATTGCCGTCGAATCCAAATGATGCAAAATATGTCAATCACGGAACCGCAGTGGTTGGCATTTTATCTGGCAGTGAAAATGGCATTGGAATTGACGGCATTGCACCCAAGGCAAAGGTGAAATTGTTCAAAGGCAGTTTGGCTGTGCTATATGATATAGTCTTTGGCCTCTTGCCACCATGTTCAGATGGCACAACTTTTAAACCAGGCGATGTAATAGTGATAGAGTTGCAAATGAAAGGAAATATAGCTTCCAAATGCGACATTGGCGATTTACCTTCTGGAACGGCCACCGGTTGTGTGCCTATGGAAGCATGGCCTGAATTTTATGATTTTGTGGCTGATGCGGTAAAGCTTGGCTATGTGATTATTGAAGGCGCTGGCAACGGCGCAGTGGATTTGGGAAGCCCGGAAGCTCATATAGAATCTGGGCCTGACCTAAGCATAGATAACAGTGGGGCCATAATGGTCGGCGCGTCAATGGGAGCGAATCATGAAAAAGCATGGTACTCCAATTGCGGAAACAGATTAGATGTCTATGCTTGGGGTACAGGGGTTGTAACTACCGGTTATGGCGATCATCCGGCATCCGACCCGAGTGATCCAAACAAATGGTATACCAAACAATTCGACGGAACATCTTCAGCAACCGCTATCATAGGCGGTGTGGCGGCGCAGTTGCAAAATTATGTGAAGAAAATTTATGCTCCAAATGCACGCTTAACGCCGAAGCAGATGAAGGATCTTTTAATAGCTTCCGGCGTGCCTGCTGTTGGCGATGAAAATTGCAATATAGGTGTTCAGCCGGATGTTGGCAAGGCGATAGAGATGATTAACGATGGAACGTTTATACCGGAATTGGATCCTGCAAGTGAAGATGTCGTTTCCGGCATTCGCTATGATATGGATGGCGACGGCAGAGCGGAGCTGATAAGCTTCAGCCGGGATCATAAGTGGTATATAGATTTGTCCTCGACTAAGCAGGGAGCGGTGAGCGGCGAACAGTTTCCGCCAGAGGCGGATCAGCCTTCGGCTGAAGCGGTTAACTGCGAGGAGTCGGCAGACGGATATTGCGCGTGGGATGTCATCCTAACCATCCCCTCTCCCTTGATGGGAGAGGGCAACTTGCCCGCCGACGGTGTAGTGGCGGGGGGTGAGGGTGGCAGTGAGGACGCCATGCTTTTCCCCGTCGTGCACGATTATAACAGCGACGGTCGTGCCGACTTAGCTCTTTACGATTCAATCAACGGAAAATATTATATTAAATACACAACAAACGCTGTCATAACCCCCTCTCCCCCTGTGGGAGAGGGTGGGGGTGAGGGGGCAATCGAATGGGATCGCATTATAGACTACACCGCCGACCCCGCATGGAAAGCATACAGCCGTCCTGTGCCGGGCGATTACGACGGAGACAACTGGCTGGACACCGCTTTGCAGACTCCCGACGGCCACTGGCTGATAGATTACGGCGGATTTGACGGAGTTAAATTATCACCCCCACCCCAACCCTCCCCCCTCGAGGGGGAGGGAGATTGCCGTTCAATTCCTCGACCACTTCGGCTCGTTCGACAAAGACGTAAAATATCTAACGGACGAGCAATTGGCGCAAGCGCCCGGATGGGCGTGGTTCTTGTTGCCAGTTTCCAGTCCTGCCAAAAATGTAGGTGCTGAAAACGCAAAAGATATTATAATTAAGTCCCCAGATGGCATTAGTGGTGAGAATAAAATTAGTTTAATATTAGCGCCTAATTTTAATGAAATGAATGGTGGTTCTGAAGAAGAACCTGTCTATCCCATTTATGGCGACAATGCAAATTACATGGTAAATGGCGATTTTTTTGGCAGTGGTGGCTGGCCAGATGATATTGCAGTCAAGGGACCCAATGGTAGTTGGAAAATCTTTGAGGGTTGGACTGCATGGGGGTGGGGTTTTTTAGATGATCCAATTTATACACCGATTGAATCTGAGCCTAAAGATATATATGGTGATATATTGTGTCGCCCCAATCCAGCAGATTACGACGATGATGGCAAGGATGATAGAGTAGTTCAGTGCGGAACAAGTTGGAAAATTGTTTATTCGTCAAGCAATCAGGTCAGAGAAATTGAATTAGATCAAGCATTGGATCCCGTGCCCGCTTATGTTTATGCAGGTGGCATAAAATATCAAGATACCGTTGATCTTTACAATTATTATAAAGAAGATCTTAGCGGCACAAAGGATAGCACGATCTTTGATGCTCCGCCGCCGATAGGACCCTACTTTGCCCAATGCGTAAAGTACTGGGCGCCAAATGCTTCTTACTGCTGGAATAAATAGTCCTTTGATTTTCTCTCGCAAAATGATAAACATAGTACGATTTCACCCATTAAACATTGTTTAATGCATTGAAATCATTGTATTTTTGTTTGGCACGAGTCTTGCTCCAACATGGGCAGGGGGAAATATTATGAAGCCGTATAAATTATTACTTTTGATTGGGCTTTTTACATTTATTTTTTCAAACAGTGCAAATGCTTTTAATTCAGCGACTGATTGCGACAAAATAATTGAACCGACTGACCCAAATAAAATTCAAGCTCTTCTGGATTACAATATTGGGAAATATCCAGATGTAGATGTTATTTGTTTCACTAAACAGTACACCTTATCTGTACCGCTGACAATTACATCAAACGC
>JACPAJ010000019.1 GCA_016180865.1 Deltaproteobacteria bacterium | reverse complement strand
AAAGACTTTCCGGTCGTGGTCACAATGGATTCAAATGGGCAAAGCCTTCACGATGAAATTCTAAAAAGCAGTTCATCTAAATTATAGACCGTTTCGTAACATCTTAATATTATTGTATTTTTTTCTAGCAACTTTTTCGGGCAATAGCCGATAATTACGGCATATGGCACCGCCAGAGGTAAAACCAGCTCCAAAAACAGTTTATGTTCTTTCAGACAGCTATGAACAGACTGACTCGCAATTTTACACTCGGGAACGCTTGTGCGTTAAGAATCATCTATGGTCAAACCATGAATCGTATTTTGAAAAATCAGCCGATTCTTTTTTTGGGGCCGGCGCGGATCCAAATTTCCGTTTCCTGCGGCTGAAAAACGGCTCCCCTGAATATAATTACTGCAGTTCAATCGCTACAAGCGCTGATGGCGCGCCTTCAAAGTTGCATATTGAACTGACTTCCGATGATCAATTTGAAATGATAAGTTTCACAAAGGAAAAAGGCTCATGGAAGATGATGAAAAAAGACATCGGATGGGAAGAAGCCTTTGCTTTCGTGCTAACTAACAACCGCTTTAGCGGCGAGAAATGGGAAATCCACAAAATTGCCGAAGGAGAAGAGCCGCCAAAGGATTGTCAAACAAAAGAGGCTCTTTCGACATACGCATCAATTCTTAAAACAGAAATCGTTCCACTGATAGCCGACAAAAAAATTGCCGAAGCGGCGGCAAAAGCACTGGACGAAGCAATATTAAAAACCGATCCAAAAGACGGATCGGCAGGCATTCCAGTGGGCGCAATAGATAGCGCGCTTAGCGATGCCATCCGCGAAGCAGCATTAGGATGGAGAAAGGAACATGAGAAAAAAATGCCTAAAGTCGAGGATGAACGCTACAAATTACACCAGCAGCTTTGTGCTTTGGTGCAGGAAGTAAGGAGTTATATCATACTTCGCGATTGTGAGGTTGCCACTTTCCAGCACGAATGCCTCGACTCAAAGCTTAGCAGGCTCCCAATAATCGCACATTTTGATCAAACATCTCTGGAACAAATGCAGAAAGCGGTCGATGATTTGAAAAAGCTGCTTGATATGCCAAACAGGCTGGCGGGCGGAGACCTGGCGCGCAAAATTTTACTTATGGAGAAAAATCTGAAAACGGTGAAAGATTTCTTTGCTTCTTATTCTGCCGTTGACTGGCTGTTGATTAGACAGGCATCCGGCCCGATTAAATTGGCAAACTGCGATTTTACGCAAACATGCCAGCCGCTGGAGAAACCGGATCAAAACATGTGGCTTGAAGGCAGCGAAATAATCGACTTCATGCAGGCTTTTTATTCGAATGTGCTTCCGTCAATTCCGGATCCGGCGGACCGAAAGGAAATTCGAACAACAGTCGAAACAGCGTTAAAAGAGGCCGGAAATCTGGATGAAACGCCGCTTTCCGTAATTGATACCGATACCGGCGGCAAAATTCGAAATATATTAAGCAAAAACCTTGTTTTTATCACAGCAAAGAAACTAGTTCTTTATCAAAATATGGTTGAGACAATTAGAATCATAGGAGAAACGGCGCTTGTAGGCGACTGGACCAATCAGGGTTTGCCGCCATTACCAACAAAACTTCCGCTTTTCGAAGAAGTTAACGATAAAGAAATGGTTAAAATGGCTGATATAATGGTTGCTAATGCAAGAGCAAGGATCCCTCCGTATGATAAAAACAGCCGCATGCTAAAGTTTCTGGAAGAAACGGCAATCCCTCTGCAGGCTGAAATTGCTGCATGGGCAAAAGCATATCATTCTGTGCAGAAGAGCCTGTTTTATTTGCAAGGCCAGCCCGGCAATGCAATCAAATTGATGGCGGCAGGCGCCGTGTATGGCATCGGGGGATATCTTATCGAAACCGGCGATGTCCTTGTAAGCTTGCCGACCGTATCGACAGAAAACGGCTCTGCTTTATCAATGGGCAAAGCCGCCGGAGCCAACGATTCCGGAAACGGGCTGGTCCAAAGAGACTGGGAGAAAGTCATGCTCTCGTGGAAAGTGCGCGGAGTGTTCGATGTAGAGTATCCTTACCTTTCTGAAATTAAAGATGTTGCGGAAGTTAAGTTCGGACAAAGAAAAGTGCCTGTCAAGATCTCCAGCAAATTAATCCCTGAAGTTAATATTGCTGAATTCTCCGCGTACATTCAGAATGAAATTGGAAAGATTCCTCCTTCGGCTCCATTTGGAGAAGACTATTTGGAAAAACTGGCCCAATACGGTATTTCAGGAATTGTTGTGGTTCCAGAATCTTTTATCTGGCATTGCCACTGTGCGGAAGCGTCGATCCTTGCAAGAAAAGCAGTCGCCCTCTTTAAGCATGACCCGAAAGCTGCAATCGTTTTACTTAAAGCAGCGGCCGCAAAATTTTCATATACGCCGGCTGGAATGTATGTGCCAAAACGCAAGCTTATACTCCTGAATGCCGATCAGCTATATGATCGAAATGCTTTCCTGCATGAACTGGCGCATGCAGACGAAGAGGCTCGCAAAGCAGTCGGAATTTTAACCCCTAAATTGCTTGAAGAAATAAATCGCCAGCAAAACCAGTTCATCAAAAACAACCCTGAACGCAGATTTTCAAATCACACTGAAGTGGCGAATAATTCCCCTAATTCCGCAGCAGAACGCCGCGCGGACGGCCTTGTGGCTTACTGGATTAACAGGGCAATTTTAAGCAAAGCAGCTCCGGACCTGTACAATTATTTTCTTGCATCAACCATGGCGCTTGAAGCAAAAGAAGTTAACATAAAGGACGCGAAAGGGATCCGCAAAGAAACCGGCTTAAAGCTCACAACGCCGAAATCATCTTTTTCAAAGTCGGCCGGCGGATTGATAAAATGGATAACCAGCAACCCGTTTTCATCGACCTATTATCTGGAATGCCTGATCCGCGCGGGAACCCAAGACAGATGGGTGTCCACTACCGGATGCAGATTTCTGCCGGAAGCGAAATAAAATCTTGGAAACCTCTTTATATTTTGAACGCCACGTAGATTGTTTCGTTATCGCGCCTTATCAATAACCTTACGAACGCGCCCTTTTTCAGGCCTGAAGTTGCTTTTTCAAAACTAGCAACTGAGTCAACGGCTTTTCCGTTCACCTCCATAAGCAGGTCTCCGGGTATTATTCCCGCTTCTTCCGCGGCACTTCCGGGTTCAACCCTAGAAACCAATACGCCCGCTCCCTGTTTGATTCCGAAACGATGGGCCTCTTCAACTCCTAAATTCTTAACAACTAAACCTAAAACTTCAGCCTGCTTCTGTCCAGAGCCCGCTCTTTCCTTTTCGCCGGATTCAGCCTCTCCATCGGACGGCTGTTTTGCTATTACAACGGTCAAACTTTGTTTTTTGCCGTCTCTTAATATCTCGACTTCAACCGATTTGCCGGCCGGAGTTGAAACCACAAGCGGCGGAAGATCGGTAGATTTACTTATGTCGTGGCCGTCGAACTTTAAAACAATATCGCCGCGCTTGAAGCCCGCCTTTTCAGCGGGGGAACCGCCAATAATCTCCCCTATCAAAGCGCCTTTCCCTTCCTCCAGCCCGAACGATTTAGCGAGTTCCTCCGTAACCTCCTGAACCTGAACGCCGAGCCACCCGCGGTCAGTGACGCGGCCTTTTTCAACGAGCTGTGGAACGAGTTTTTTTGCCATATTGATGGGACTTGCAAAACCCAAGCCCTGCCCGGCGGCGAATATCGCGGTATTTATTCCCACAACTTCGCCGGATGTGTTAAAAAGCGGCCCGCCGGAATTTCCGGGATTGATTGAAGCGTCTATCTGGATAAAATTATCATACGGCCCGGCTTGAATATTCCTCCCCTTTGCGCTGACAATCCCCGCTGTAACCGTATGATCCAAACCAAACGGGTTTCCAACCGCAACAACCCAGTCGCCTATTTCAAGTTTATCGGAATCGCCCAGCTGCACATACGGCAGATCCTTATCGGCGCTTACTTTAATAACGGCTATATCCGTCTTTGCATCGGTTCCCACTATTTTTGCGGGATATTTCTTTTCGTTGGAAAACTGGACGTTAATTTCATCCGCATCGGCCACAACGTGGTTATTGGTAAGGATCAGCCCTTTTTCATTTATCACAAAACCGCTTCCGAGGCTGTGCTGCTCGCGCTGCATCGGCTGGCCTTCATTGAAAAACCTGTCAAAAAAATCGTCGGACGGCCCCTGCTGGCCAAACTGGCCGCCGAATCCTTTAAACGGATTAAACGGCCTTACAGTAACTTTCTTCGTTGTATAAATATTGACAACGGCGGGTCCCACTTTTTTAACCATGCCTGCAAACGAAGATGGAGCGCCGGTCAGCGGAGCTGCAGCACCGCTGCTTTCGTGAAAATAGTCCTTCGCTCCGGAATCTGTAATCCAGCCCATTTTGCTGGCGAATAAAATTCCGGCAACAAACATCATCACCGCAATAACAGTCAGCGTCCGTTTCGAATGCATACTATTTTGCCTCCTTTTTGCTTTCTTCGATATACTTCATCCTCAATTCAAACAGCATATGCTCAAATAAGTCCTCTTCGTCTTTTGTCAAGTTCCCCTTTGTCTTTTCCTTAAGAACATCTAAAAGATCTATCGTCTGTTTTGCCATGCCGACATTTCTTTCCGTTTTATTAGTGGCTGGATTCGGCATAATGCCAAGATGAACATGAGCAGAGCCCACAAGCGACATAATAAATGCCGTAAAATTTAGAGACGGCTGATTCTCGTCCATAGAAGGGCTTAGTTACTAACCCCTTTAAAATAACTTGTCAAGTGGGGGCATAATATGCAATCATTTTAAGCAAATATGAATGGCTCAAACTCTAAAAGAAAATGCGGAGTTATCTTTGTTTCCATGGCGATTCTGCTTTATGGCGTTTCCTGCGCTAAAAAACCGATTGAAATCGGCCGTGAAAATCCGGAACTCGAAATTAAAAAATGCATTAAATATTCCGATAAGAAACATTTCGATGAAGCGATCGAATGCCTTGAAATTTTCAAGTCACGGTTCCCGAAAAGCCAGTGGGGAATCGAAGCGGAACTAATGATCGGAGACAACTATTTCCGGCAGAAGGAATATCTCCTGGCTGCCGATTCATACCAGTCTTTCATCAAGCTCCATCCGATACATCAAAAAACCGCCTATGCTTATTTTAAGACAGGGCTTTCTTATTTAAGACATTCTCCAAAAGCCATCGACAGGGATCAGGAGTATATTGACGATGCAATTGCAAATTTTCAAATTGTAATAAACAGCTATCCGGACGGGGAATATTTCGAGCTTGCAAAAGCAAACCTTTTGGAAGCCAGAACCAAAGTCGCAAAGCGCCATTTTTACATCGGGCGATTCTATTTTAAAACCGGCGAATATATCGCTTCGATTCCGCGTTTTCAGGAGATAGCGGATAATTATAAGGATTCGGGGCTAGCTGAAAAATCGCTTAGCAATATAGCGCTGGCGAATCTTGAGTTGAAAAGGCTTGAAAACGCCAAAGTGGCTTTCAGCCGGCTTGCGAGTGAATATCCGCAAAGCAAGTACATTTCCAAAATTGAAAAAAAGCTGATTAGCGCTGTTAAAAAATAATGGAGCATTGTTTATGACACAAACTATCCATGAAATCATCGAACAAGGGAAGCATCACTTTGAAAACAAGGAATATGCGAAAGCGGAACATTACTTCAAGAAAGCCCTTTCTGTTCAGCCGAATTACGCAGATGTCCTGAATCTTCTAGGCGTTCTGCACCATATCGAAGGCAAATTCGATTCCGCAATAGAACTGTTTCAAAAATCCCTTAAAGTAAATCCCCGATATACAGAAGCGATTCTTAATCTAGCTGTTTTATATAACGACCTTGGAAAATATAAAGAGGCAAAAAAACTATATACTCATCTTCGTTCGACACAAACCGTGAAACACAAGCATATTGAACCCGTTTTAAAGGGGAAACTGTCCAATCTTCATGCCGATATAGGGGATATATACAGAAATCTGGGCCTGTTCGAATACGCTATCGATGAATATAAGAAAGCCCTTCTCTTGAATCCAAAATATGTGGATATCAAGACAAGACTCGGAATCGCATACCGCGAAAACAAGCAGCTGAAAGAATCGCTTCTGGAATTGACCGAAGCCGCAAAGGCCGATCCGCGCTACATTGACTCGAGGATTCAGCTTGGGGTCACCTACTATTCCCTCGGGAAATTGAATGACGCAAAAAAGCAATGGTCCGGAATCGTTGAAAAAGACCCCGACAATGAATACGCAAAAATGTATCTCACCTTGTGCAAATAAATATGGGAACCTCTAAAAACAGCCCATCTGCGGCGTTGCCCGAAAACTCGCGATCCTCACGTACTTCCATGTACGTTCCGGTCGCTCGCTTTCTGGCGCCTTGCATCTGGACAGTTTTTAGAGGTTCCCAAAATCAAGGATTATTAAAGGTGCCCTATGATAAAAAACGACATTGATAAGCTTTTTGAAGACGCGCTGCAAAAATGGGGTCAAGCCGCGCCGGAAGGAACGAAAGAAATTTTCAACTCGCTTGCCGGCCTCACGCTGCAATACAGAGACGAACTTGTTTCCAAAGGAATGCCAGCGCTGACGGTTGCGGAAGTTGAAGACGCTCTCTACATCCTGCAGCAGACGGTTTCAACCGGGGTATTTCCAAAGGCAATCCCCAACAGGCTTGTGCCGTTATTGGAACGGTGGCTTCTGGCATTATCTCCAAAGGATAAAAAGCAATAGCTTTCCTACTTTAAAGCAATCAGGATTGTTCCGATAATAATCAAAACGCTTCCAAATACCCGTTCGCGGATATTCTTTTCATGGAAAAAGACCCATCCCCACAAAACTCCCATTAATATGCTTGTCCGCTTAACGGCGATAAAATAAGCCACATAGTTAGTGATTGCTGATCAGGCTCTTTGCCGCCGCCAAGGCCTCATCAAGCATGGAGATTTCGGCGCCACCGCCCTGAGCCATATCGGGCCTGCCTCCGCCGGTTCCGCCGACAAGCGCGGAGAGTTTTTTGACGATATCGCCGGCGTTGTATTTTTGCGTTAAATCTTTTGTGACGGAAACAATTAACGAAACCCTTTCGTTGATCACCGAGCCGAGGACAACGATGCCTGATCCGATTTTTTGTTTATATTGATCCGAAAGAACGCGCATGATATTTATATTAGGACATTCCACGCGCGAACAGATGATTTTTGTTCCGTTTATATCCTCAATCTTTGCGTCGGCTTTTGACGTTTGCCCGCTTTCAAGCTGTTTTTCAAGCTGTTTCAGGCGCTCGAGCAGCTTGGAAATCCGCGACGGAACTTCATTGACGCCTGATTTCAGCTCCTGTGCCGCAGATTTCAACTGCGCTTCAAGATTTGCAAAATATTCTTCAACTCTTCTTCCGGTTACGGCTTCAATCCTGCGAACGCCAGCAGCAACGCTCGATTCGGAGAGGATCTTCAGCATGCCGATATCGCCTGTGCGGCCGACATGAGTTCCGCCGCAAAGCTCCATTGAATAGCCTTCCACTTCAACAAGCCTAACCTTTGCGCCGTATTTCTCGCCGAAAAATGCCAGAGCGCCGCGTTTCACCGCATCGTCATAAGAAAGCTCCGAAACCGTGACGGACAAATTTTTGCGGATAATATTATTCACCTGAGCTTCTATGTCCTTAATCTCATCTTCTTTTAGCGATTGAAAATGGCTGAAATCAAATCTGAAGCTGTCTGGGGCCACATAAGAGCCGGCTTGTTTCACATGCTCGCCAAGCGTTGCGCGGAGGGCTTTATGCAGAAGATGGGTAGCTGTATGGTTGCGTTTGATATCGGCGCGCCTTTCGCTATCGACAGCAAGCGTAAGTTTCTGGCCTTTTTTCAGTTCGCCTTTTTCAACTATGCCTTCATGCACGATCAAATCCAAAAGCGGTTTTTTTGCGCCGGTAACCGTTATTTCGACGCCGTCCCCGACTGCGACTCCCGTATCTCCAATTTGTCCGCCCGACTCGCCGTAAAAGGACGTGGAGTCGGTGATGAACTGGATAGCGCTGTCACCCTCTCCCTTACCCTCCCCCCTCGAGGGGGAGGGAGAGGGTGGGGGGGCAACAATCGCCAAAACCCTCCCCTCGCACGTTTCCTTCTCATATCCGACAAATTTCGTTTTAATCCCCTTCTTCTGCAATTCTTTATACTCAGCATCTACATGCTCTTCCCCGCTGCCTTTCCACGCCGCACGCGCCTTTTCGCGCTGTACGGACATAGATTTCTCAAAACCTGAATCGTCAATCGTAAACCCCTGCTCTGCGGCAACATCCCTAGTCAAGTCCTTTGGAAAACCATAAGTATCATAAAGTTTAAAAACAATTTCGCCCGGAATCACCTTTTGATTTTTCTTTTTTATCTCTGCAAACGCCGCATCAAGTATTTCAAGCCCGGTTGAAAGCGTAGAATAGAACCGCTCTTCTTCATTAGTAATGACTTTTTCGATAAACGCGCGATGCTGGATAAGCTCCGGATA
>JACPAJ010000018.1 GCA_016180865.1 Deltaproteobacteria bacterium | reverse complement strand
TTGCAGTGGAGTGTGGCGGTTTGTCCGAAAATAAAGGGTTTGTAATAAAATGCATTGTAACGATGTTTTTACTTGCAACCCCCTTTCAGAGGTGACCCCTTCCCCTTCCTAAGTGAAGCGTCCCCATGTTCTTTATTAAAATATGGTTTGCAATCCCTCCTGCCAAGGGAGTATCATTATATCTTCCGCCTTGCGGCGTGACTTGTCACGACTTAAACAGATGGGCTCACAGGGGCCAAAATCCCTAGCGATCCTTCCAAGAGATCTTAACTCCGAGCCATCCACCTGTTCGGAGGATTTGATTTCCATAAGAAGCGTTGTCCTGCCCGGACGTTCGATGATCAAATCGACTTCGGCATCTTCGTGCGTCCTGAAATAGGAGAACCGAAAATCATTTTGCCTATATGAAGAGATCCTCACGATCTCTAAGATAACAAAGTGTTCGAATGCATCGCCAAAGGCGTATGTCTGCGGAAGCAACTCTACTGTGAGAGTTCCGTCCAGAGCCCGTTTGACGCCGGTATCGAAGAAATAGAATTTCGGGGCAGTCGTCTGCCGTTTTCTAACGGAACGATGATAGGAAGGAAGCATGAACCCCGCGAGAGTATCCTCGAGCATCTGATAGTAAGATTGAACCGTTTTTGTCTCCGTGCCAACATCCCTTCCGATCTTTGAGAAGTTAAGGATCTTTCCGTTACATTGTGCGGCCACCTGCAAAAAATTGGCAAACGGCTCAAGCTTTCGCACGATCTGCTCGTTCCATATCTCTTCCTTCATGTACGTGCGGCCATAGGTCTCAAGATATAATCGTTTATCCTCCAGTTTATCATAAGAAAATATCGCGGGGAGCGATCCAAACTGTAAGACTTGTGCAAGATCAAAACGCGCACCTAATTCGAAATGCGTCAATGGAAAGAGATTATACAAAAATGCCCTGCCGGCCAAAAGGTTCGCAGCCCCATGCCGCAACTTGCGGGCGCTTGAGCCGGTAAGAATGAACTGCAAAGGATTCTCTCCCCTTTTCGATTCTTCGATCTGCTGATGGACAAGGTTGAGAAGCTTGGGAAGTTTCTGAACCTCATCGATCACAACGCGGCGCAATGCAGGACCGTATGCTTTGATCCACTCGACCAGCAGATTCGGAGATCTTAGAAGCATCGCCTCTTTTTCAGGGTTAAGCAGATCAACATAGAGTGTACCTTTGTCAGAATAATTGGCGAGAATATAGGTAGATTTACCCGTTCCCCTCGCGCCAAACAGGAAAAAACTGTTTGTTTTTGAGGTAGTTATAACTCTATGGAACATACTCCATAATATTGCCAAAATTATGGAATAAAGTCAAGGAGTTTTTAAGAACATGGGGACGCCTCACTCTCTCCCCAATAACCGCAGGATGCCGTCGATGATCGTAAGCGGATGCGGAGGACAGCCGGGGATATAAAGATCGACCGGCAGCAATTTGTCCGCCCCATTATGGACATGCGGACTCCCTTCAAATGGGCCTCCGTTAATTGCGCAGGCTCCGACAGCTATTACAATTTTCGGCTCCGGAACGGCGGCGAATGTCTTTTCAAGCGCGAGTTTCATATTGTTTGTCACCGGGCCTGTCACAATAACGCCATCCGCATGCCTTGGAGACGCGACTATCTGAACTCCGAATCTTGAAAGATCGAATTGTATATTATTCACTGCGTTCAGTTCCATTTCGCAGCCGTTGCAGCTTCCGGCTGTGACGACTCTTAATTTAAGCGATCTGCCGAGAAGCTTTTTCATTTTTTTCTCTAAAGCTTCAGCCAGCTTCAATTCCTGGCCTCTTAATAATAGATCGCTTCTGTTTCTCACGGACATCTTTATTCCGTCTGAATATTCTATCGCTTTATTCGGACAGGCTGAAACACAATTCTCGCAAAAAATGCATCTTCCAATATCCAGAGTAAGGGGATTTAAAGAAATCGCATTTATCGGACACGCGTCCGCACAGAGTTTACAGTCATCGCCGCAGCGCTCGGGATAAACCCGGGGCAGCCCTCTGAACCTCTCCGGCAATTTCACCTTAAAAGGATAAGGAATCGTGCAATTGCCCTGCTTTAGCCTTATTTTTAATATCTTTAACATTATAAATCAAACCCCGCATACGATAAATTAAAACTTTTATTGCATAACGGAAAATCTGAAATGGCTCCGTTTTTTAAAGCTATTTCAAGACCCGGCCAGTTATGAAACGACGGGTCGATAATCTTATACCGGCTTAGTTCGGAGCGTTCGTTCGTAAAAGCAATATGCGCGATTTCGCCCCTCCACCCTTCAGTCATGCAGACGGAAAAAGATGACGGCTTGATCTCTTCGCAGGAGATCGATATCTTTTCCCGCGGAACCATTTCAAGCGCCTCGTCGATAAATGTCAGCGATCGCTTTATTTCCAGAGCCCTGACGCGAGCTCTCGCAAAAACATCGCCGGTCGCAGCCTTGACGGGAATTATTTTTTTAAACCTGTACATGCCGAACGGATAATCGCATCTGACATCTCTTTGAAGCCCGCTTGCCCTTGCCGATGGACCGACGAGCCCCAGTTTTCTGGCTTCTTCAGTTTTCACAACTCCCGTCTTTTCGAAACGCGCAAGAACCGAAGGCGTGGAAAAAAGAAGGTCGGTTATTTCATCTGCCTCTTTCATTC
This sequence comes from Deltaproteobacteria bacterium, assembly GCA_016180865.1. Taxonomy (GTDB): domain Bacteria; phylum UBA10199; class UBA10199; family 1-14-0-20-49-13; genus JACPAJ01. Next base: position 5,963 of record JACPAJ010000018.1, on the reverse strand, counting down.
CGCGTTCGATTCTGATTTTAAAATTTTTCACCAGTTCATTGTCAAGATCGAAAGCCGCTCCTCCCGGTTTAAGAAGGCCCCTTCCATAGCGATTGCCGTTGAGCGCCAGAAGCATATTGGAAAATTCGGCTTTTAGCCTTCCAAAATATGAAGCGACCGGCAGAAAACCGACATCGTTAGAAAGAGCGCCCAAATCTCCAACGTGATTTGCAACTCTTTCCAGTTCTAAAGCCAGCGCCCTGATAACTCTCCCTCTTTGGGGAACCTGCCTGTCTGCAAGAGCTTCTATCGCATGGCAATATGCAAGAGCATGGCCGATTACCGTATCCCCCGCTATCGATTCCGCAAGGACAAGCCTTAAAGAAGGCTTGGATTTAAGCATCAGCTCCTCAACGCCTCTTCGCTGATAACCAAGGCGGATTTCCAGATTGAAAACTTTTTCTCCGTGGCAATTGAAACGGAAATGGCCGGGCTCAATTACGCCCGCATGGACCGGACCTACCGCAACTTCGTGGACAGAATCCCCCGCAAGAGAATAAAATTCATAACCAGCGCTGTTACGCACCGGTTTAAGCCACGGATGATTTTTGGGAATTATGCCGAACTCCTCATAAAGCTCCCGTTCAAAAAGATTGGCCTGCGGCAGATCCGGCGTAAGCGACGAATATTCAGCGCCGCTTAAAATCGCCGAAGAAATGTAAAGTTCGCCCTTTGAATCCGAACCCAAAACCGTGAAAATTCTCAAGCTCTCATTGTTTTCCTTTTTTCCTAACAACGCAACGATGCGCCCGTCCGCCTTATTGCAAAATTCCGCAATTTTATTCCTAAACGCTTCCAATTCGATCACAGGAACCGCCTCGGTTAAATAAGCCGCTGAATTCCTGATCATTAAAAAATCTTTTTTCATAACTTATATTTTCAATGCCTGTCCGGCCGTTTCTATCAGCAGCGCTACCTTTTCGGGAAGATAAATGCCGAGCATTACGATCGCCGCAGCTGCGGCTGCCAAAGGAACAAACATCGTTTTCGGCAATTCGCCCCAAATGAGGTCCCTCTTTTTTCCATAAACCATCCTAAAAACCGTTTTCGACATCGAAACAAAAATCACCCCCAAAAAGAGAAGGTACAAAAACATTGCATAATAGTGCCCGGTCAAAAGCCCGTGTTTCAGCACCAGAAATTCGCTGATAAAGGGGAGAAAAGGAGGAGCGCCCGCTATTGCCAGCCCTCCTATCGCAAAAAGAATCCCGGTGGAAGGAGAAGTGCGAAGCAAGCCGTTTACTTCGGAGACATATTTGGTCCTGTATAGAATTAATATGTTCCCGGCCGCGAGAAACAGAAGAACTTTCGTCAAAGAATGGGCGACCACGTGCAGCATGCCGGCAAAATTGGCGCCGATGCCGATGCTCAAAGCAATAATCCCCATATGCTCGATGCTTGAATATGCCAGAAGGCGCTTGTAATCTTTTTGCGCGGTGATGAATATCGCGGCCATAAAAAGCGAAAAAAGCCCGAAAAAGATAAACAGCTTATTGGCAAACGCCTCAAGGCCGGCGCTCTCGCATATCTGATAGAATCTTAAAACGCCCAAGAACGCGCAATTCAGCAGCGCGCCCGAAAGGAGCGCAGAAATCGGCGAAGGAGCTTCGCTGTGGGCGTCGGGAAGCCAGTTGTGCATCGGGGCAAGCCCCATTTTCGTTCCGAACCCTATCAATATAAGGATAAATCCCATTCTCAGAAGCTGTTTATTTAAAAGCATGCCGTTTTTCGTGAGAGATTGCAGCGAAAGCTCCGAACCCGTTCCCTTGCTGGCGGCGGCCACAAAAAATATTCCAAGAAGCGCGATGGCAATTCCAACGGAACATATCAGAAGATATTTCCATGCGGCCTCAAGCGATCTTTTGCTCTGGCGGTAATAAATCAAAGGCGCCGAGGCGAGAGTTGTCGATTCGACTGCTATCCAAAGAATGCCGACATGAGTGGTTGAAATAGCCAGAGTCATTGCGGCAAGAAAAAAGAGCATGCACGATACAAAAATATGCCCGCCGGATTCTGCCGCCGTTTCCAGCCTTTTTAACGGAAAATAGCCAAGGCTGTAAAAAGCAATTAACGTAAAAATAAAGCTCGTCAGAATCAAAAATAGAAATCCTATTTTATCAACCTGGATATAAGGGCTGAAAGAAAAGAAATCCGGGACAAAAAAGAGCGTCACGACCCCGGCATTATGCAGCAAGGCTCCCGTTATAAGCAGTTTTCTTCTTATAATGCGGTGCTCATGGCCTTTTAAAATAAAAGTTACAATTCCCAAAAAAAGCGGCAGCAAGATAATTCCCATTTCTACTCGTCTCCTAAAACCGACAGCGTTCTTGTATCTATATGATCGAACGTCTTGTTGATCTGATAAATCATTATTCCCATTATGAATACGCCGACCAGAAGATCCAAAAGAACCCCGAATTCCACCATCATCGGAAAATCCGAGATGATGGTCATTCCAAAAGTGAAGATTCCGTTTTCAAGTATCAGAAAGCCTATAACCTGATTTGTGGCCTTCGCCTTCGTGACCAGAATTAAAAATCCGACAAGCACGGTTGCCAATGCGGCCGGAACCGTCAGCGTTGAAACCACGTGAGACGTCACCAGAGGAAAAAACCTGATCGACGTAAAACTTATGACTATCAAAGCCGCGCCAATCATTAAAGTCACCGGAGAACTCATCACAGGCTCAAATTCAGCCTTCGTTTGCACGCTTTTTGCCGTGCGCGAAATTAAAATCGGAATAAAGACGGTCTTAACGATGAACGTTATAAAAAAAAGAGCAATCGTATGAATATCGAACAAATGCCCCCTTACGGTCAGATACAGCACCGAAAGAAGAGCTCCCTGAGCGGAAACCGCCTTTATTCTGACAGCCAGCCTTGATGAAGCCAGAACAAGAAAAGTCGTAAGCATTATGCCTATCAATATCCAGTTCAGATCATCCCCCTTTCAAAAAGAGATATAAGCAGAGCAAAGACAGTCAAAACAAACGAGGCTATCAGAACCTGCGGTATTTTTATCATCCGTATGCGAGCGGCGATCGATTCAATAACGCCTATCATTATAGATATCCCCAGCACCTTTAGAAGCAGAAAACCGGCCGGCATCAATCCTGGCAAATCGCCGTTGGGCAGAAGCACTAACGCCGTAAGAGCCATGAATAGAAACATTTTCAATGCCGAAGCATAAAGAATGATTCCTAAGCCTGGCCCGCTATTATCCAGAATCATGACTTCATGTATCATTGTAAGTTCCAAATGCGTGTTGGGATCGTCAAGGGGCATCCGCGAATTTTCCGCAAGGAGGATGAAGAAAAAGGTCGCAAACAAAAATAAAGTCGCGGGCTCCTTAAGAGCATGGCCCCAGTGAAAAATATCGGTGAGCGACGTTGAACGCGTTATTATTCCAAGGGTCACAAATCCGGCAAAAACGGTTAATTCAGAAAACGACCCGAATATCGCCTCCCTGCTTGCCCCCATTCCTTCAAAGCTCGAGCCGACGTCCATGGCCTGAAGAATCGTAAGGACTCTCGCCAGCGCAAGCAGATAGACAAATAAAATTATGTCGCCCGAAAAACCGGCCAGCGAATCTCCTGTAAGCGGCATTAGAAGGCCCGCGCAAATAATAGACGTTAAAATCAGCATAGGAGCGATTTTAAATATAAACGAAGCGCTTTTGCTATAGACAGAGCCTTTTCTTAAAAGTTTTATGATATCGAAATAGGGCTGCAGCAGCGGAGGGCCTCTTCTTCCCGCAAAAAGCGATTTCACCCTGTTTATCACGCCGATAAAAAACGGAGGCATGGCCAGAAAAATAATAAAATGAAGAATGATAAAAAACATCTTAGATTCCAAACCACGCCTCCCAGATAAAAAGAGTGATTAAAGTAATAAAAATAAGAATAAGATAATACTGAATCGAGCTTTTCCTTCTTATGCGGATGAACATTATAAAATCGAGCGCTTTTTTGAAAAGCGGGCCAAAGAGCCCTTTTTCCGAAAGATCTTCCGCGCGCCCGTCAGCCGCCAAAATCAGCGCCGGCTTGAAAAAAGCGGAGACCGGTTCCACAAACGACGAACCGCCGTATTGCATCTTTGCGGTTGGATATTCAAATCCGCAATCCCATGTGACGCCAAGCGATTCCGGTTTCTTTCGAAAAAACAAAGTGCGCAGGAAAAACAGGATTAATGCCGCCGCAATAACAAGCGCAAACATCAATGTTATATAATTTAAAGACGATAAAACCGCGAACGTCTGCGCCGTTGAAAGGGCCGGATAAACAGCTTCTGCCGCGCTGAAAGCAATTGCCCATATGATTTTAGGAAAAAGGCCGATCAGCAGGCACAAAAAAGCCAGAGCAAACATCGGCGCCAGCATTAATTTCGAAGATTCATGGCATCCGTTCAAATCTATTTTTCTGGGCTCTCCAAGAAATACAATTCCAAACGCTTTAGTGAAGCAAATGACCGCAAGAGAGCCGGCAAACGCGATTCCGATGACAGCGACCGTAAGAACAAGAATCGGATAGCCGGACTGGGAAAAAGTCCCCTGAAACAGGCCGACATAAATCAGCCACTCGCTGATGAAGCCGTTAAAAGGCGGCAGCCCGCAAATTGCAAGCGCAGCAATCAGAAATGTGATTCCGGTCAGCGGAAGTTTCTTCAAAAGCCCGCCGAGCTCATCGATTAAAAGAGTATGGGCGCCGTGCGCGATATTCCCAGCGCCTAAAAATAATAAGCTCTTGAAAATAGAATGATTTAAAACATGAAAAAGCGCGCCTCCAAATCCAAGCGCCGACACGGTTGTGTTTCCGGCTGCCACCCCTATCAGGCCAAGGCCCATGCCGATTGCGATAACTCCTATATTTTCAACGCTGCAATACGCAAGCAGCCTTTTTAAGTCGTGCTGCAAAAGAGCATAAAGAACGCCGATAACGGCCGATAAAACCCCGATAAGAATCAAAACAATCCCCCACCACGCAAATGGCCGGCCCAAAAACATCAGCGCGCGCATGATTCCATATATTCCCGTTTTTATCATGACACCGGACATTAAAGCTGAAATATAGCTCGGCGCCGCCGGATGAGCATGCGGGAGCCACAAATGAACCGGAAAAAGGCCGGCTTTCGTTCCAAAACCTATTATCGCAAAGATAAAAAGAAGGCCCGCAAGGCTTGGTGTAATTGTGCTTGCGCCAACGGCAAAATCTTTAAATAAAAGAAAACCGCTCTCTTTGGCGAGAAGAACGAAAAATGCCATGAGAAATGCCGTCGCAAGATGCGTTGCAATCAAATAAATCCACCCCGCATTTTGCACCTCCCTGTTTTCATGTTCGGAAACAACGAGGAAATAGGACGTAAGAGACATTATCTCCCAAAAAATAATAAATGAAAACCCGTCTCTTGAAATAGTTACAGCCGCCATTGACGCCACTAGAAGCGGAAAAAACGGCAGCGTATTTAGAAGCTTTTTCTGCTCCTTTATATAGCCAAAGCCGTAAATAGCCGTTAAAAACGAGATGCTGAAAATTATAATAAGAAAAAAACTGCTTAAAGGATCGATTCCGATTGAAATTACCAGATCCGGAACGGCTGCTTTGAAAAAGAATTCCTGACTTCCGGAAGAGAGAATCGAGCCTGAAAGGCCAACGATGGAAGCTATTGCCGTTCCTACGCACGCAGTTTGTCGTTTTTCGCCGGCGAAAAGCAGTGAAAACAGCGAACTCAACAGCAAAATGGCTATAGAGAACAAGACAAGCAGCATTTGACTTGCTGTCTTGTAGGGATTTTCCCTTAAAATATCAAGTTATTTTTAATATCATGAAAAATATAACCATTAAAACCGCGCCAAGCGGGACTCCCAAGGCGGCCCATTCCCTGCTTTTAATTTTGAGCTTTGATGCGGCAATAATATTCGGGATGTTT
>JACPAJ010000017.1 GCA_016180865.1 Deltaproteobacteria bacterium | reverse complement strand
GGATGTTTTTTGACTATCCAAATCTTCCTGATGATCTCAAAATAGCGGGGTTGAGGGTTTTTACAGCGGCTCTTTCATATCCGGGCCCTCTTGTCTCTCCCCAGGACAGGTTTGATAATGTTTCGCAATGCGAGCAGGTTGACCCCTGCAACGAAGAGGGGCAGCGGCGCCTTGGCGAGGGTCCGAAAGATAAGTCTAAAAAAGGAGTCTGCGCATTCTTTTATGCTTCCGGCGCAAGCTGGGACAGCCCTTCGATGCATAAACCAAGCGAAATGGAAGGCGGTGAGCTTAAGGATTATTGCAAATCGAAAGGCGAAGCTCAAAAGCTTAACGATATTACCGGAACATATGATTTAAGCGGCGAGATGACTTATGGAAACGTTGGCCTCCGTTTTTGGGGCCCGACATATTTTCATAATCCGGCCGGTCCTCTGGGTTCGGTGCCGCCCCTTGATGAAATTTTGCATCTGACGTTTACCACGGGCGTACTCCAACCTTCAAAGGATGAAAGTGCCTCCGATTTGATTCCCGACAAAAGAATTAATATCTCAAAGCTTGAGCACAAAATCAATCTGACCGACACAACGCTTGAAATGCCGAGACTCTGCGATAATTCCGTAAAAAACAGGCTTATACGAGGCGAATATTACAGTACTTGGAAATATCTTGCTCCGCTTCTGGTAAAAGACGAGGAGGGCAAGATTCCGGCGGGATGCCCCGAGGCCGGCAATTCGTTTACCGGCGGTTCTGCTTTTATAAGAGGGCGCCCCCTTGATCAGGAGACCGGTATTATGACTCTTGTGGGCGGGGCCAAGTTTTCTTCAAGCGATAATCTTACATTTGCGTTTAAAGATGTGATTCTTTTTATAGTTTTTAACGGATGGGTTTGCGATCCGGCCGGATCGGAAAGTGAATTCGAGGGGGCGCGCTGTTTCGACAGAGAATATAACGACCGAGACGGTGCAAGCGGAATAACTATTATGAAGTAGCTGTAATGCTGTGCCGCGTAAATATAGATGCGCAGTGCGTATGCGCGGTGCGTATTGAAAGCCATGGGTTGATATGAATAGTATCCTCCTAAAAGGAGGAGTAAATATATGGCAGACAAAATAACAAAATCGGCTGAGAAGAAAGAATGCTGGGGCTTGGAATTTGAGGCCGGAGGATTGGCAAATATCGAAACGGTTGCGACCGATTCCGGCGGCGGATGGAAGATAGGGGCCGCCGTTCGTTTTTGCCGCTATGATGCTTCGACTTATCTCGGAGTCGATTATTTATCGCTTAATTCGAAAGGAAAATTATTTCCTGATGGATCCGATGCGACAAAAGTAGGTAATAACTTTAGCGGCGTGGCATTTAAATTCGGCCGTGTTGAAGAAAATGTTGGTTCTTTGAGCGGAGGCAAAAAGCAGGGAGGCACGTTTTCCGGATCTGAAGCAGCGATAGGCTATGGCAGGCAGCGGCTTGGCAGCCATTCGCAGGATATCGGAGGCGAGACATACAGCACCGATAGCGAATCTGATAAAGCTCTTTATCTCGGGAACTCGTATTCTTTCGGTTACAAAGCATACTTGGACAACGGTTTTTTTATAGCCCCCAGCATAGCAATACTTTCCGGCGGCGTGCATCTTCTGGCAGAGCTTGAAGAGAGGCAGGAGAGGCCCGGCAGCCAGCGAATGCTCTCGGTTACGGTTAATATCAATGCCGGTTTTGGAGGGGAAAGTTCCGAAGACGGAAAAGACGGGCCGATAACCGACGGAGAAATTGCCGGCAAATTCGGCGGCGATGCTGTCAGCTATTTTCTCAGATGGTTTAACTACAGGCAGTATAGCAAACCCACTGCCGAAGGGACGGAACTGCTTGAAGATTCCGGCATCGGGTCCGGCGGAGGCGCGAGCCAGCAGACTGAAGACAGAAAACCGCTGGAAGCTCTTTCGCTATTTTTTGACTCATTTGGCATCACAAGCACGATTTCTTTTGATTATAAAACCATGAAGACAAGAAAGCCGGTTTCGACTCTTCACCGCGTAGAAAAAAGTATCGCTGGCGCTGCTTTTGTAGCCGCTGGTTTAAATGCCGGCAGGGGCGGAGAAGGGCTTGTAAGTTCTGGGTTAGCGGATCTGCAGGGAGTTTTTGGAGCCATTTTAGTTGATAGCGGCTTAAGCCATGAAGCTCAGCCTGTTGTCAGATGGGCTGTCGGCGGAGGTCTTCAGGTTCTTGGCGCGGTTACAGGAAATTTGGGCATTATGTTCGGCGGAGCCAACGGAACAATTGCGGCAATGTTTTCGCCAGATCCAACCGGATCAAAGATGATTGAATCGTCATCTTTATATATTGCTCCGATGAATGGGGCGGTTCTAAGAAGAAATCGCATTAAGCTGTCTAAAGACCTTAGACTTACTACCGACACAGAATTTCAAAGCCACGCCCTTACATCTGATAACGCTGAAAATCGCCGTGAAAATGCAACATCCGACGACGGAACGCCGTATTCTAATATTGTCGCGCCTACAACCCTTAGTTCGGGCCCCGGGCTTGAAAGACCTGTTGAGCTATCAAGAAATGTGTCTATTCTTCCGCGGGCAGGCATTCATACGCTGCAGCAATGGAACGAAAAGGGGCAGACCGCAGGCGTTGGCGCCGATGCGGATTTAATGTTGTCCTGGAAGCCTTGGAAAAAAGTTTCAATTGATGCCGGCGCCAGAGCGGTTGTAGACAAGCCGTTTAACGGTCCGGCGAATTATGAAGTGATGCCGGTTGCGGGCATTACGGTATATGACTGATTAAAATCTCAGCGTCTGCTCGACAATCTGATTTTCGCCGACTTCGATATTGATCCATTTTTTTACGAACTGTTCTTCCTTTGGATCGTGCCAGCCGGCTTCCATATAATATTTGCCGGGCGGAATATCGAACTCCTTCCATTCATCGGCGGTTTCGCCGGAAAAGAGCGCGGTATCCGAGCCGTAGGAAAAAACGTTGAATTCGCATGCGAGTATTGCGTTGTTTTTGCCGCGGCAGATAAGCTTTAGTTTCCCGGATGTGAATATTGCTTCGCTGGTTAGAGTCTGGCCTTCTTTGTTTTCTATGTCATGAAACCAGATGGTCGGTTTAGGTTCGCTTCTGGCTTTGGAATCTTCGGCTTTTATATCGTAAATCGTCGGCGTTAAATTAAAAAGAACCCAGTCGCGTTCGGATTGCTCCACAACCAGCGGTTCGTCCGTGCCGGCTCTGTATACCGTGAAAGTTGCGGGTATCGTCTGCTCTTTGGCGTTCTTGCCTATAAGCTTGACGGCGCCGAGCTTAAAGACGGCTTCGAGGCTCTGCGCAGCTCCTTCTTTGACGGTTATAGAATCCCATGCGACGCTCGGAGGCGGAATTACTTTTGATGTCGTATCTGTCGCAATAATATCATAATTGCCGGGGGCTACGAATACTTCCACAGGCGTACTTTCTGATACGGCCTTTACAATTTCTTCGGTGCCGCCCGCTTTCTTTATCGAAAATTCCGCATGCACAAATTGACTGGAACTGTCTTTTCCCGAAAGTTTTATCGATCCGGCAACAATGGTTGCAAGCTGTTCGAGCATTTCGCCGCCGTTAACGGTGAGATTAGGAAGCATGGTTTCAGGGCTGCCTTGTATATTTGGATCTTTCCATGCGACATAGACGTCGTAAGTGCCTGGCGCCAAATCAAGCGTTATCCCCTCGAGAGGCCCTTCGCCGCTGGCAATTGCTTCAGTGGTTCCAGGTTTTGTTACTTTATATGATATGGGGATAGGCTGCTTGCCCACGTTCTGGCCCTTAAGCGCGAGTTTTCCAGTCTGGAATTTCAAAGTCTGTTCAATCGTTTCGCTTGCTTTTACCTCGATCCCTTTTACCGAAGCGGTCAGCAAAGGCGCGTCGGATTCCGCAGTTTCCGCGTCTACATCATAAACGCCGGGGCTTAGATGGACAGTTTGAGGCGAAGTTGTTCCCATAAGCCTTCCGATAATCTGATCAGACTCCGATTTTCTAAAATAAAAATTAGCCAAAGTCTCTTTGCCGTTTTGATCAAGCGCTGTGAGATTGACGTTTCCAAGATCGAACTGGACGATCTGTTCGGCTTTTGCGGTCGCCGTAACTTCCACGCCTTTGATGATTTTAGAAGGTTTTGTGGATTCGATGGAACCTCTATATTCGACAAGGATGTCATAAGAGCCGGATGCGAGCTTGAAGAACTTTATCCCCGGCGATTCCGTCCGCTCGACAACCGACCGGGTGTTGGCTCTATACACGGTTATGAGCGACGGCAGCGGGCTTGCACCGCTTGCGGCGCGGACTCTTAAATTATAGGGAAGATTTGAGCTGATTGCCTGATCCAGAGTCGTGGCAAGTTCAACATCTGATCTTGCAAGATAAAAAGTTCCGTCTCCGGCCTTTGCCAGCTCTTTCAACTCCGTTTGAGTTTCCTGATCTACATCGAAGCCTATCACATCAACTATAACCGATGCCTTTGACCTGTGAAGTCGTTCAACCGCGGCTTTAGGATCGCCGTTGCACGATTCTTTTCCGTCGGTTATTAAAATGATTAAATTATCGACCGTCTCGCCGGACTCCGTAAAATCATTATATGAGTTTTCCAGCGTGAAAGCCAAAGGCGCGGTCCCTTGCGGCGTAATCTGGCCAAGAGATGATAAGATTGTTTCCGTGCTGTTCTTATCCATTTTGAGATTCAATACCGTATCGCTGCAGTTATTTTCTTCGGAAGGGTGCTGGCTTCCGAAAGTTCTGACGGCGATTTTGCGGTTGGTTATTTCCGGCGGAAGCGGAGTGGAGAGAATATCTTTCAGCGCCGATTTAATGGCTTCGATTTTTGTTGTCTGTCCGACAGGCCCGTTCATGCTGCCGGAGGCGTCGATGATTATCTCGGTGTTTACGGATGTTTTTATAATATTTAATGTTGCAGGAACTGCGCTTGCTTCTGATTTAATTTCAGGATTTTTTTCCGTCTCCGCTTTTTGTTCTTTCTCCAGCGTGGCCGGCGGCTGCGTCGGAGCTTCCGCCATCTGCATTACGGGAGTTTCAATTGTTTGCTGAACCGGATTTTTTTTTGACTCAGGTTTTTTGCAGGAATAAAAACAAAAAACAGAAATCAGGAGAAAGCCAAATAAAATTGAAATTTTTTTCATAATAGGTTTTCTTTTATCATGAACGTTTGTTTTACGCAATTTTTTATTTTTTTAACAAAATACATTAATTTCTATTGCCAACTAATTGATTTTACGATAAAATAATAAGTGAAAGGCCGATAAATTATCCGACTGTTTATTGAAAACTTATATCGATTGAAACAAATTATGTCAGAGAGTTATAAATTTTTTTATTTTGCGGGCGAGACGTGGGTCTTGGGTTTTATTTTCGCTTTCGTGCTGTTCATTGCAAGCTATATTTTTATCAGCTGGAACAAGTGTTCCACGTGGGTGAAGAGGTATCTTGTTCATAAAGGAACGTTTGATTATAAGGACATTTTCAAGCATTATTTACAGCACATTAACTCAATTGAGGACAAACGGAGCTTGTATAGGGCTATGCTGCAGGTCATCTGTGACATTGTCGGAAGCCATGATGCTTCGCTGCTGTTGAAAGACAATGGCGAATATGTCGTAAAAGAATCATTTGGATCGAAGCCGGCTTCTTTTCAGGTTGGGGATATAAGCATTTTTCTAAAATGGCTCACGAAATTCGGCCATACAGTTTCCCGTTATCAGCTGGTTAACCGGAAAGAATTCGCCAAGATTAAAGGGGAAGGGCTGCAGTACTGCGTGCAGTTTCATGCGGAGGCCTGCGTTCCGCTTTTTATAAGGGGCGAACTTTTGGGAGTGATTAATATAGGCTCCAGAGCATCCGGAGAATTGTATGATGGGCCGACAAGAGAGCTGCTTGATATCCTTGGAGGGCAGTCATCCGTTGCCATACATAACGCAAGCTTATATGAGGACACGGTTCGCCGAAATATTCAGCTTCAGGAGGTCGCCCGCCTTAAAAGCCAGCTTCTTTCAAATGTGTCGCATGAATTTCGCACGCCGCTGAACAGCATTATCGGCCTGACGGAAATAATCATGGATGGCGGGGACGGCCCGGTTACAAACGAGCAGAGAGAACATCTGAAGATGGTGGCTTTGTCCGGCTCAAGGCTTCTTGAAACTGTGAGTTCGATGGTTGATCTTGCAAAACTTGAAGCGAATCATCTTTCGCTGAATGTCAGAAGGCTGAATCTTACCAAAATGGTCTCTAAAGTGGCGGACGGGCTTTCAAAAACCAAGGACACCTCATTTAAGCTGTCGCTTAACAAAGAGACGCCTCCGATTTACGGAGACGAAGGATGGCTTGAAAAACTTTTTTCCCACGTTCTAAACAATGCCGTGAAATATACCCCGAATGGCGAAATAATAATAGATGCGGAAAAATCCGGCGAAATGCTTAAAGTCGGCGTTCATGACACCGGTGTCGGCATAGCTCTGGAGAGGCAGAATGAAATATTTGACTCGTTTGTTCAAGGCAATGGCGGGGTTGAAAGGCCTTTTGAGGGATCCGGCATGGGGCTGGCGATATCAAAGAAGGTTATCGAGCTCCATGGCGGGCGCATATGGCTGACATCGTCTCCTGGCAAAGGAGCCCACTTTTTCTTCACACTTCCACTAAAGCCGACCTCGGTAAAATCGGTTGAGTTAAAACAGTAAATATTGTCGCTTAAAAGGTGTTTTGTCGAATTTGAAACATGTCGGCAGAGAGCATAAAATAATTGCAATTCTTTCGGTGATTTGTTAGCAAACATACCCTTGCTAAACTTATGAATATAAAACTTAGTATCTGCCTTATATGTCTCCTGATTTTGGCCATTCCAGCGCATATTTTTGCCGAAAATTCCCAGACCAAGGCCGCGCTTACGGAAGATGATGGATATGAAGAGGATGATTTATTAGAAAATAATCCTCAGCTCGATGAAATTTTGGCCGAGCCCGTCGATTTAATGCCGGCCGCGCCGCTCAGGATGACTCTTGAGGACTGCATCAAAATCGCCCTTGAACATAATGCGAAACTGCAGGCGACTGGCTATGCTGTGGATGCCGCAAGAGCGCAGTTTAGAGAGGCTTCCGCTGTCGGCTGGCCCATTGTCGATTACGAATACCGTTCCGCGCCGATTCCCCATGATGTCAGCAATGCGATGGATAGTTTTTTTTCGGGCGACATGGCATGGTGGAATAAATTAAAAGTGGGAGTTTTTTGAGGCAATGGTTGGTTCAGCAGCACTCAATGGCTCGCGCTTCACTTCTGAAAGAGTTGTCAAAGAATATGCACAAAAAGCTTGGGGGATTCCTTTGGAAGAAAGGCTTGCAGCTTAGTTCTCAGAAACCTTTTTATACATTCCAAGTTTGATTTCTATTTATGCTGGATATAAAATTTGTAAGGGAGCATCCTGAAGTTGTCAGGAAGAATCTGCAGAAAAGAAACGACAAGGAGAAGCTTGAATGGATAGATGATTTGCTGAAGAAAGACGTTGAATACAGGAAATCACTGCAGGAAAACCAGCAGATGAGGCAGGGCAGGAATACCATAACTGAGGAAATCAACAAATTAAGGAAGCAAGGCGCGGATATAAAGGCGAAAGTGCAGGAAGCAAAAGAACTGCCTGAAAAGATAAAGCAAAGCGATGAGGTGGTATTGGATTTAAAGAATAAGATTGATTATTATTTGATGAGAATCCCAAATATACTGCATGAGTCTGTTCCGTTTGGAAAAGATACCAATGATAATGTAGTTATCAAGGAATGGGGAAAAAAGCCAAAATTCGATTTTGAGCTAAAGCCCCATGGAGAGCTGCTATTGGATTTGGGATTGGCAAATTTCGAGAAAGCTGCTGAAATTTCCGGGCACGGGTTCTATTACCTCATGGGAGACATTGCAAGGCTGGAACTTGCATTAGTCCAGTTTGCTGTTGAGCTATTGGCAAAAAAAGGATTTATTTTGGTTGAGCCGCCATTGATGCTGAGGAGAGAGCCATATGAAGGAGTAACAGATTTAAAGGATTTTGAGACAATGATGTACAAGGTTGATGGGGAAGACTTGCTTTTGATTGCAACCTCGGAGCATCCGATTGCCGCATTGCTGATGAACGAAACGCTTGATGAAAAAAAATTGCCGTTGAAATTGGCCGGCTATTCGCCTTGTTTTAGAAAAGAGCTTGGAAGCCACAGCCTTGACACAAGGGGAATTTTTAGGGTTCATCATTTCAACAAGGTCGAGCAGTTCATATTCTGCAAGCCTGAAGACTCGTGGAAATTCCATGAGGAATTACTGAAGAATGCTGAAGAAATCTTCCAGGAGCTGGAAATCCCTTATAGAGTTGTAAATATCTGCACAGGCGATATAGGGATTGTTGCTGCGAAACAATATGACATCGAGGCATGGTTTCCCAGAGAAAATTTGTATAGGGAAGTTGTATCATGTTCTAATTGCACCGCTTATCAGGCTACAAGATTGAATATAAAATACAGGAAAGGCGAAGAGAAAGAATACATCCATACATTGAACAGCACCGCAGTTGCAACTTCAAGGGCCTTGAGAGCCATAATTGAAAATTACCAGCAGAAGGATGGAACAGTCAATTATTAAAAATTCTCGGCGAAACGGCAGATGGTCTAAAAAATAGAGGAGCAAAAGTCCCGAGGGAGTTGCTTGAATTCTATGTCTATTGCAAAAAATACGGTTCTACGAATAAATTCAAAATTAAAGATTTTAATCAATTATTTGAGAGATGCAAGGCATCATTAAATAAACTTGCTGATGGCGGTTACCTTGGCTTTAACAATCCAAGTGAAAGAGAAGCGTTTTTTGTAAAATTGAATAATTTAAAGAAAGAGATTGAAAGTGAGCAGACTGCAGAATCAGAAACTAACCAATTATTTAAGCGATTGTATAATAGCTATGTGCTTGTATATTTATCACTTTTAGAGCTTAGGAGAAATCCATTACATGACGAGGCTCTAAAGAATTGCCTACAATTATCCCCATCAATAGTAGCTAGAGATGTTCATAGAATTATTTCTGAATTACCACCAAGGGTTGAATATGATAAAAAACACAATCCAGACCAAATGGCAGAGAGGTTGTTATATTTTTTACTTAGTGGAGGGCAACGCCTTGCCATTATTCAAATATTTAGGCTTCAGCGCTTCATTTTAGATTATTGTACCCATCAAGAATTAAAAAATTATGCTATTTGTAAATCTTTCCTGAAGGAAGGGAATCATTTTTGCAGAGCAGCCTTGGCACTTTTTGAAGCTTTTAGGGATTTAGGTATAGAATTTCATGTTGGCATAAGATTCTTTGAGAAGCCACCCTCAGATATAGATTATGAAGATGCTATAACTATTGGTTTACCTGTTTTTAGTAGATTTGAACCTGAAGGAAATAAGCTCATTTTGTATAAGATAGTCGCTTCTAATCGTGGTAAGTATGATGGAACAGTTGCAGATCTATCCTTTTTAGGATGCAAATCAGATAAATTTAAAAGTCTAAATTCTAAAACTATATTGTATTGCTGGTATGTTGTATAAACTTCAATGAATTTTAATTTAAATTCAAGCAACCATCAATTTTTTCTCCTTAATTTCTCCATGCACTGCCTGTCTTGTGGTTTCCCAATAAAAATCCCTGAATTTTTTAATTACGGGATTTTCTGAGTTAAGCCTGTGCATCTTTGCCTTTCCAACTGTTCTTGTCTGTTTTACTATTTTGCTTTCCTCAAGTTTCTTCCAAAATAATTTTAATGTAGAGTAACCAACACCAGATTGGGATGCTATATCTGTCATACTATAATCAAAATCTTCATTAACAATTAGAAAATCCATTACTTTCAACATTGGACTGTCTCCGAATATCTGCAAAAATGCCGTTTTTGTTTCCATGTTTATGCTAAGAATTAAATAACTATATAAATGTTTCTATTTATAGCCAATATGGGCTATTTTTAAACATTAAGATAATAAAGAATATATACAGGAATTAACTTTATTTAGTAATGGGAAAGAAGCTGTCAAGCGTAGATTATCTGAAAATAAAGAAAAATGTTATCAAAATATTATACTCAAACAAGGCTTTCAGCAAAGGTCATCTGCTTTATGAAAGATTAACTTCGGGCATACCACATCATCTTTCGGGATTTGTCAACCAAGTGCTTGATGAT
>JACPAJ010000016.1 GCA_016180865.1 Deltaproteobacteria bacterium | reverse complement strand
GAATATGCAAACATGGGCATCAATCCTGAGTTCACAAACCTAGTGGAAAAAACAGGCGGAAACGTTGTAGCGTTTGTCATTCCCGCGTAGGCGGGAATCCATTGTATGGATGAAAACATTTCAAGACGCAGTTTTTTGACAAAGCTGATCGGCGTTGTTTTTGGCGCTACAGGAATTCTCTTTGCCGCGCCGGTTGTTAAATATTTGATACCCAAAAGCTCCGAAGGCGGAGAAAATATTTTTACAAATGCCGACGGCAAGCCGATACTTGAAAATGAAATTAAGGAAGGGGCTTCTTTTACAGGCCTTTCCCGGAGCGGACCGACTATAATCATCAGGCGTGGCGGCAAACTCCGCGCGTTGTCCGCCGTCTGCACGCATCTGGGCTGCCTTGTAAAATGGGTGCCGAACGAAGATGTATTTTTCTGTCCGTGCCATGCCGGAAAATTTGACGTGAATGGAGCTAATATAAGCGGGCCGCCTCCGGTTCCGCTTGCAGCATATAATGTGGAAACGGCGAATGACGGGAGAATATTGCTGAGTTAAGGATATGTTTAAAAAAATAATAGATGCCATAGACCGGCGCATTGAACTTTTGGATTTATTCCGCCAGAATCTTTCCGAATATCCTGTTCCCGCCGGGCTTAACATATGGTATTCGATGGGCGCGGTTCTTCTTGCTCTCTTTTGCCTCGAGATTATAACCGGAATCCTTCTTTTAATGAACTATGTCCCTCACGCAAAAGAGGCGTTCGCAAGCGTTGGTTATATCTCCGGCGTTGTTCCTTTCGGCTGGCTGATTAGGCGCGTTCATGCGATCGGCGCTAACATGTTTGTCTTTGTCCTCTTTCTTCATATGCTTTCAGTTCTCCTGATGGGATCATATAAGAAGCCGCGCGAAATGACGTGGGTTGTAGGCTGCGTAATCTTTGGAGTTACGCTGACGACCTGCCTTTCCGGTTATCTCCTGCCGTGGAGCCAGCTTTCATATTGGGCAACGACAGTTGCCACAAATTCTCCCGGATCAATTCCTGTTGTCGGCGACTGGATGGTTCAATTTATGCGCGGCAGCGATCTGGTTTCACAGAGAACTCTCGGCCGGTTTTTTGCCATGCATGTCTCCCTGATACCGTTTACGCTTCTTCTTTTAATCGGCGCTCACGTTTTTCTCATGCGCAGAACCGGGATTTCAACTCCGCCGTGGAGCAAGACCGATAAAACGATTCCGTTCTATCCGCATTTTGTCGTTGAGGATCTGAAGGTGATATATTTCTTCCTCGCGATTCTTTTTGCCTTTGTTTTCTTTTATCCGCAGATAAGCTTTCCTCCGGATGCGCTTGTGCCGGCGGATCCGCTGAATACGCCCGAGCATATAAAGCCTGAATGGTATTTTCTTGCAAATTATCAGCTGTTGAAACTTGTGCCGAACGAGTTTTTGGGAATCATTGTGCAGGGGCTCGCCGCCGGGCTTATCTTCTTTCTGCCGTTTATTGACAGAAATAATGAGCGTGCGGCATGGAAGCGGCCGATTTTCGGGCCGCTGGCTGTTTTTGGGATACTTGCGTATATTGCGTTGATTATATGGGGACATTATTCATGAAGGAGGGACTGGTGAAAAACGCCCATCTGCTGCGTTGGCTGCCTCGACTGCTCCTCGACGTACATCAAAAGTACGTCTGCGTCGCATCTCGGCAGCCAGCCTTGCATCTGGGCATTTTTGACCAGTCCCGGAGATGCGTATTCCAAATTAAGTTTTTTCTGTTTATTTCATTTTTCCTGCTTCTTGCTTCGTCCGCAGCTATCGCGCAAGAGAGCGTCTGTTTTACCTGCCACGAAGATATAGCAAAGGATTGGCAGCAGAGCATTCATTCGAAAAATGGCATATCCTGCCATAATTGCCACGGCGGAAATCCTAAAGATGCCGATAATCCGATGGATCCGAAGGACGGTTTTGTCGGAAAGCCTACGGAAACCGGCGTGCCTGAGTTTTGCGGAAAATGCCATGCTGGAGTCAAAGAAAATTATCTGAAAAGCGGCCATAGCGCGGCTCTTATCCGCGGGGGCCCGAATTGCGTGACATGCCACACGGCCCACAAACAGAAACGCGCCAGCCTTGATCTGATAAACAAAGAACTTTGCACGCAGTGCCATACCTTCGACCGCGCTGAAAAAATAAGAAACGCAATGCTGATGAGCGAGTCAGAAATCACGAATCTGGAACACAGAATTGATGCCCTCCACGCGCAGGAGTACGATATCGATGCGGTCAAAAAATCGCTCTTTGCCACGAGGAACCAGTTTCACCGCCTGACCCACGTTGTGGATGTGGACCTGATTTTAAAGGAGACGACCGGAATACAATCCGAAATCGCGCGCCTCAAAGCCGACGTTAAGGAAAAAGAGAAGATCGAGGCCAAAAGAAAAATTTACGGAAGCATTGTTATAGTATTTTTTCTGTTAGGCGCGCTTATCTTCTGGTGGTACAGAAATACTATACTTTCTGATTAATTTTTGGCAACCAATCTTGCCGTTAAAATTGATATTTCATAAAGCAACACCATCGGAATCGCCATCATCAGCTGGCTTGCCGCATCCGGGCTGGGCGTGAAAATTGCCGCAACGATGAAAATAGCTACAATCGCGTGCCGCCTGTATTTGACAAGCATTTGCGGCGTCACAAGCCCGAGCCATGCTAAAATAACGGCGGCGACCGGCATCTCAAAAACGATTCCAAATCCAGCCAGAAAAGCCGAGACGAAACTATAGTAGTTTGTTATGGCCCATTCGGGAGTTATTCCGACCGAAACGGAGTATCGGTAAAAAAAAGAGAGCACAGTCGGCAGAATTAAAAAATATGCAAACGCCACGCCAAGCAAAAAACAGGCGGCGGCGGAAGAGCAAAAGATTATAACGTGCTTTTTTTCATGCTTATACAGTGCAGGGCCGATAAACCTCCATGTCTGATATGCAATCCACGGAGATGAAAGGCCGAAACCAAAGAGCAGCGCCATTTTAAAAGTCACCGAAAGCGCATCGGCAGGCCCCAGAGATTTTAATACGCTTGATGAATCGATGCCTTGGCTTGCAAGAAAATTAAAATAAGGAGCCGATAGAATCTTAAAAAGCGGCGATATGAAAACAAACGATATCGCGATGCCGGCGATTAACCCGAGAGAGCCCCTGATTAAACATGACCTTAGATCATCAAGATGTTCAATGAATTTCTTTTCTTCCACGGCTACTTTTTTTCTTCATTGTTTTTGACGCTGTCAGTCACATCCTTCATCCCTTTTTTGAATTCGTTAAGGCTCTTGCCGATGGATCTGGCAAGCTCCGGAAGCCTCTTAGCGCCGAATAATAAAAGGACAACGGCTAAAATGACGACGATTTCCATCCATCCTAATCTCATACGGACCTCCTTTCCGGCTCTGCTATTGCATAAGGACGGCTTAAATGTCTATAAAAAACTCTTTTGTTGAAATAGCCAATCCTTTCTGTTAGTTATATCGGTTAATGAAAAGGGGCGTTATTCTTGCAGTTTTAATGGTTCTTTCGGCATATGCCGAAGCCGCTTCTTATTATATTAAGCCGAGGCTGGAAACTCAGGTTCGTAAAACTTCTTCCGATAAAAGGGAGATACCGTTCAGCTCGTATTTGGATTCCGGTTTAAGCGATTTGCCGCATTCCGGAACATTCGATGTATCTTTAAAAAACGAAAGAATTTTTAAGCAGGAGCAGGATGAGTTCGATTTGTATCAGGCGGTTTTTAGAATGCAAGATCTCGGCGGTCTTTTGGGAGTATCCGGCGGCCGCCAGTTTATTAGCCCCGGATTTCATGCATACCTAATGGATGGGGCATCGCTGTCGCTTGGCAAAGAGAGCTGGCCTGTGACTGTCGGGCTCTTCGGCGGTATTCCGCGCTATATTGAAACCGGCGATTTTCACGGCGAGGCCGGCTTGGTAAGCGGAATGACCCTTGATATGAGCATGAATGAACATATGCATACGAGATTTTCGGCTGTATATGATAAGCTTGATATAAACGAAAAAAACTGGAGCGAAAACGAAACTGTATTAGTCGGAATGTCCCATTCGCATCAGTTCGGCTCAAAGCTTTCTCCGAGCTTGTACGGCACGATGGAATATGATACGGCGGGAAAGACTGTGGAAACCGGTTTAATGGGTTTCAGTCTGCAGCCGCTGGCGCGCTTGTACTGGAACTTAGAAGGCGGGCATTACAATACGAACCGCGACAGGGCAAGAAGCACGATATTCGGCCTATACACAACCGGTCCGTTTTATCAGGCGCGAACCGGAGCAAACCTTACGCTTATTGAAGATGCCGGCGCAGTCGCTGACTTTGCCTTAACCGGAGGCTATTCATATCAGCGGCTTGAAATATCGTCTTCCGCTTCAAAAAACGGCAACATTGCCGATGCCGGATTTAAATTCACAATTGTCCCGTTGCATCTTGATGCCGGCGTAACGTACAGGTTTTATGACAGCTTCGGAGGACGGGCGCATGATGTGATAGTTTCGCTGCATGACGAGCCGTTTGATAAGGCCGCTCTGGATGCCGGCGCCGATTTTACAAAATATTCGAAGATTACTAACGATAACGATACCGCGACAAGTGTTTTCCTGATGGCAGGATATGAGTTGCTGAAGAATCTTGAAATTTCGGCAGGCGGAGAATACCTGAGAAATAATATATTTTCCAGCGAGTGGAGAGCAACGGCAAAGCTTGGTTATAAGCTGGAGGGGAAGATATGATTGGTGCGATAGTGCGATGGTGCGATAGTGCAATGGTGTCATTGCGCCTGCCCGCCAACGGTGTAGTGGCGGGAGGAGGCCGCCGCCAGCGGCGGCCGTGGCAATCCCCCATATTCAATTGCTTGTTGGGGATTGCTTCGCTTTCGCTCGCAATGACAGGACCTGTTTTTGCGACCGGCAAAAAGATCCATCCCATCAAACTCTACGACCACCAGATGCACACAGACAGCTTTTTTACCCCAAACAACGTTCCATGCGAAGGGTGCCATATTAACGAGCAGTATGAATGGAAGGGGATGAATCACGACGGCTGCCATAATTGCCACCGCGAATCAAAGTGGCTGGATTATGCATCGAAAGATTGTTCAAGATGCCACGCAAATTGGCCGGTGAAGCCTAAAAGCCATAAAGTAAACTGGATTGCGCAGCATAAAACAGAAGCAAAGGCATCTCCGAATTGGTGCAAAAACTGCCATAACGACCGGTTTTGCATAAAATGCCATGAACAGCGCGGCAGCATAAATTTGAATGTTCATAAACGAAATTTTAGATATTTTCATTCGATAGAGGCGAGGGCGGATCCTAAAAAGTGCGACAGGTGCCATGTTGTGCAGTTCTGCACGAACTGCCATAAATGATATGAGGGGAAGATGATTGGTTCGATAGTCAGTATGTCATTGCGCCTGCCCGCCAAAGTTGTAGTGGCGGGCGTTGGTACGTTGATGCCTGTGTCATTGCGAGC
Organism: Deltaproteobacteria bacterium; assembly: GCA_016180865.1. Taxonomy (GTDB): domain Bacteria; phylum UBA10199; class UBA10199; family 1-14-0-20-49-13; genus JACPAJ01. Next base: position 3,321 of record JACPAJ010000016.1, on the reverse strand, counting down.
CGAGCACTCAAGGATTGAGTGCTCAGCGTGGCAATCTCATGCATACAATTGCTTGATTGGGATTGTTTCGCTTTTATTTGCAATGACGTGCGGCGTCCTCCTCTCTTCCTGCGGCGCCGAAACGACAACCGGCGAAGATTATGGCGACCTGCTGCAATCGCCGTCCGGTCTTGTGCTGACGCAAAGCGAGCATCAATATGGCTGGGGCAAAAGCGACTGCACATTGTGCCACAATTTAAATAATATCCACATCAGCGAATCAGAAGCCGGTTTTGATATGGCCGCCGTGAGACAGCAGGTGGAAGATGAAGGGATATCGGCATGTGCAACCTGCCATGGGACGAATGGAGTGCAGTGAAGAAGATCATTCCATTCCCTCTCCCCTTGTGGGAGAGGGTTAGGGTGAGGGGTATTTGTGAAGAAGAAATATATTATAGGTCTTGCAATAATCAGCGTAGCGTTTTTATACCTTGTCTGGACAAGTTTTAAAACTTCGTTTCAGTTTGCCCTGACTCCGTCTGAATTTATATCAAAGCAGGCTGAATTCGCGGATAAGAGCGTGAAAATTTCTGGGCTGGTCGGAAGAGGTTCCATTAATGCCAACATGACAGATTATAATTTTTTATTAAGTGACGATTTAGGCCGGATTCATGTTCATTATAAAGGAATCGTTCCGAATACTTTCCGCGAAGGGGCTGAAGTTGTGGCCACCGGAAGATTCAATCCGGCAAATAATATATTTGAAGCCACCGAACTCCTCACAAAATGCGCTTCAAAGTACGAGGCGAAATATTAGTGTCATTTTATTTTTGATATTACGCGCGGATTTTTTGTTTGCCTGTTGTTGCTATTATGTTAAGCTCTCCGCTAAGCTGTATGGATGTTAACAAGGCATATCTTAAACGTATTAGGAAAATGTCTCCCGCACAAAGGGTTCTTATCGCGATCGAACTTACCAGAGTGGTAAAAGAAATTGCCATAAAGGGCATAATGGATTCGGGCGATGTCAGTTATTTAAAAGCTAGAAAACTCCTTCATGAAAGGCTTATGAAATGAATCAGACAGGGGCGTTTACCCAGTTTATTAGCGACCTGAATGCATTAAGCGTTCCTTACATGATCACCGGAGCGTATGCGGTCAGCTACTTTGGCCTGCCGCGCGCCACGCACGATCTGGATGTAGTTATTGAAATTAAATTAGCCGATTTTAATAAAGTTTGCCGGAAATTTGCCAAGAGATATATGATAGATGCGGATATGGTCGCGAATGCGCTTCAATATAGTACTCATTTTTCAATCATCCATAACAAGAGCGATCTAAAGATCGATTTTTGGATTTTGAAAGAAAGCTCAAGTGAAAAAGAGAAATTTGGAAGGCGAAAAAAAGTATCTCTTTTTGGGATGCCGACTTATATTATTTCAGCAGAGGACATGGTTTTAACCAAGCTCGAATGGTTCAAACGTTCAAATAACACAAAACATTTGGATGATGCGGTAGGAATTATCAGGGTGCAGGCCGGCAAGCTGAATAAGGCATATATTATGCGAGCATTAGAAAAACTCGGCATAAAGAGATATTGGAATAAGGCTGTAAAAAAGGCCAAGGTTTAAAGAACGTATTTTTTTGAAGCACGTTAACTGCCCCCCCCATTTTTGTAGCAACTTTTTTAGCCTGTGTCCGATAAATAAGTTGAAATCAAAATTCAACGATGTTATGCAAGACGCATAGCCAAAAAAAGGAGATATCAATATGAGCGATCCTATCACATTAAGGGCAGAAAAAATTATAGATGCCTATGCCGAAGGCATAGACGGGCTTTCAAATGACGATTGTAAGGAGCTGGCCGAGGACAAAATTGTAACAAGCCAACAATGCGCCGTTTTACAAGAAGCATTGCGAGGGGGCGCCGGAGGAATTATTACAAATGAAGAGGTTGAAAAATTACATGCGAGTCTTAGCGGTTTACCATTTGACAGCATTTATGCCATAAGCGGTACTGATGGCAAAAAAGCTTTGAAAGCGCGCGCCAAAGCGCTTTCTGACACCGCTTCAAGTTTCTTTGAATGGGAATATAAACAATTTGCCGCAATACAAGAACTTAGATTGATGGGAGAAGATGGTATTGATGGGCTTTGCGAGGCGGCGGATGGAAGATGGTTGGGTTTTGCGGCTTACGCCCGCGTTCTTGACGCTCTCAATGAAATACCGGAGGCCAGTTATCCTCTTTCTACACTTGATGTATTTATTCGGGGAGCGTCTTTACAATATTCAAATATACAATTTAAGGCGGTTACTGGTCTGGCCAAGCACCAAAACTGGCAAAGACCGTGGGTTAATGACGGTCGGGAATTCTCAAGAAAGGACCAAGTGATATCAGCGCTCGTCAATGCCGTTGGAAACGGAGATGAAGAGTTGCAAAAGATCGCAGGTGCCGCACTTCTGGCGGCCGGTGAACTCGCCATTCCAGCCCTTATAGCGGCGGCAAAATGTGATGCTAACCGTGGTCGTAATACAATTAGCTATCAAGCCAACGTGATTAGGGTACTTGGGGAGATTGATTCAACTTTACCTGAAATAGATTCTGCCCTCATTGACACTTTTTCTGATTACTGTCTGATGCGCGCCGCTAAGCAATCGGTGATGTCTGTGCTTGTTAAAAGGGGCCCGCTTGCGGCATCTGCTGTCGTTAATGCGTTGGACGATTCTGACTCGAATGTGCGGTTGCTGGCCGCCGAGACACTGGGCAGGATGGGCGCTACTGCGGCATTTACGGTTCCGAAACTTACAGAGTTATTGCACGATCCAGAACTGGATGTGCGGGTAAGCGCGCTCACAGCCCTTTGGCTCATAGATAGGGAAACCGCAAAAGGGGTGATGGGTGCTTCAACATTTGAAAATCTTAATTCCGTAGGAATCCTTAAGTTATAAATATTTTTAGCAATTTCTCTTGCCTTTAAGCATAACCCTCTATTAAATGAAGCCGTTGTCATTCCTGCGTAAGCAGGAATCCAGTGCAAATGCTCAAGATCCCCTCTTTCGAGGGGATGACGGTCACTTTTTAGGGGAGGATTATGATCATCGGAAATTTATGCCTTTCACTAGCACTGCCGGCCGCGTTGTATAGTATATTTGCGCCAGCCCGCATGACAAGAAAGGCTGCACATCTTGTAACTTTATTAGTAAGTCTTGCCTCCATCATGCTCATCTTTGCGTTTGTTACCGATAACTTTGAAATAAAATATGTTGCGGAATATTCAAGCCTTGGGCTTCCGCTAGCTTATAAACTTGCCGGCATCTGGGCCCAACTCCTCTATCTTGTCC
>JACPAJ010000015.1:13884-16830 GCA_016180865.1 Deltaproteobacteria bacterium | reverse complement strand
ATTCCAGAGACACTCCGCCGCAGGAAGAAAAAGCAGTGACCAGTGAACAGTGAATAATGAACAGCAAAATCGGAAATAAAAGAATGCGCATATGTATGATTGCAACTACTAGATTGGAGAAGCAAAATCAACAAGATATCTTTTTGTCGGCGGGAAACAGGCCTTCCTGAACAAGCCTTTTTTTGATTCTATCGTCTCCGGTTTTTATCCATCGTTCATAAAGTTTTAGCAATTCAATATTATTGACGGCATAGTCGGCAAGACTCATTTCGCCAAGAGCCAGCGCCAGACCTGCAAATTTTTCGGAAAGCTCGGAATATAATTCCGTAAAAACCTTCTCTCCTGCAAGCTGTCCCGCAAGCGATGCATAAGCTCCGCTTCCCATATCGGTATAATAATTAACGCCGACGAGCCCTTTTTCCAAATGTTCCGGAAATAAGCCAGCCAAATATAACGAAACATCGCCAAGCCTTTTTAGTTCCCTGATTTGGGTAGCGCTGTCTCCGTTAAGAGCCCGCGCATACATCAAAGCCAACGGCTCATGATCAAAATGGTCTTCGGTTGGAACAAAAACATAATCTGACCTTTCAAACTTTTTCAGCAGATCGACAAGATAAAACTCAGTAGTTTCGGATATTTGTAAGTTTTGAGTAAGAATAGCCTTTTGAACACGCTCGCGCAGATATTCCGGAAGCCTGTTTCCAGCAACTATTTCCGGACTTTTGCTCATATAGATAACCCCTCATCTTTAGATAGGAGCAAACTTTATGCCAATTCGCCGGATAATTACAGAAGAGGCAAAAATGTCATTCCTGCGAAGGCGGGAATCCAGAACTTATTGAAATTACTGGATCCCTGCTTTCGCAGGGATGACAAAAAGGGCATTTTTTATCACCCCGATTGCATTAATTTTACAAGAAACCAACATTAATTGAAAGATAATTTTGACGCCATCTGCCATTTTATTGACGATTTAAGTGTCGGACACTTTAAGTGTCGGACACTTAGCAAGTGTTTATAAATCGTCGGCCAAATGCGCGACATCGGGAATAGCGACTTCTTCTTTAACTTCAGTCGTTGCTTTAAATAGATCTTTTGAAATAAATTTAAGGCAGATTACTCCTGTCAGCGCTTTCATTAAATAATTTGCAAACATCCAGACAAGGCTGAAAGATAAAAGAAGCTCGCCCGCCGTGACAAACCCCGCATCAATAGCGCCGGCTGTAATAAAGGGCTTAAAGAGTTCTACAAGAGCCGCATTGGATGTTCCAAGGCCGCCGGGGGAAATCGGAAGAGCGCCGATAAAAAATACGAGCGGGATATTTGCTAAAATTGAAACGAACGGCACATTCGCATTAAACGGCTTAATCGCAAAATACATCCCAACCATAATAAATATATGGACGGGCAATCGCCAGAAAGCCACAGAGAGATAGTCCCCTACACCCGCCTTGGAAAGAACGCTGAAAAAATCTTTTTTCCTCATCTTTTCCAAAAATGAAATTTTACCGAAAGTCCCCTTCCAGAATAGTATATTGACAACAAAGCCCGCAAATACAATCAGCGCAAACAATCTGACAAAGTGGCCGATATTCATTCCGAGCATTTCAAACGGCCATGTGGTAAAAAAAGTCGTGACAAAAGCAAGCGCCGTCAAAATTGCCAAATCTATGACAACGATAATGCCGAAGATTCCGAGCATTTCCGATATCGGAACATTATGTTTTCGCTTCTGATAAAAAGCAAAAGCCGCCTGAGAAGCCGCGTAATTGACAACCATTATAAGATAGGTAAGCCCCCTTGCCGAAAGCATCTCTTTAAATGTTTCTCTGTGGCCAAAATGATTTAGTATCTTTGTAATCACATAGGCATCCAATAAATACATGAATAAAAAATAGCCCGATGCCACGGCGCAGAAATAAAGAATGTTAACTGTTTTCAATGAGTTCCAGATGCTAGACGGAGGATATTTGCTGAACAAATATACAAAAATTCCGGCTGTCACAATCCACGGTAAAATTTTCTTTAAAAAAGTACGCAACATTTTTTTGCCCCTGCCGAATATATAGCTGCAGCTGTAAAAGTCAAATAATTAGGCATAAGAATAATAAAAGATTGAGCTGCTCAAAAATGGTTTGTCATTCCCGTCCGCCTCAGGCGGAGGAATCCAGTGTGTTCACACGAGATCCCTGCTTTCGCAGGGATGACATACATTTTTAAACAGATTCCCAATTTGGGTGAGAACGCAGGGAGAAGGCAGTAGTTTTCACCCCTATCACACATCCCCCACTCCTTCTCCCAAATTTTTTAAAGGCCCGCGTGAGTTAAAACTTGCGCGGGCCTTTTGTTTAATGTATTATCCGGCCGAAGTAATCATTGAAAGCGAGCGAGAATCTGGCTTAGTATGGAGGTCATATGAGAAAATTTTTTGGCTTTGGCTGTTTCTTATTATTCTTAGGCTGCATTATTTCATGCGGCGGCGGAAGCGGCATAACGGCGCTTACAGGACCGGATTTAAACATCGGAGAACTTGCGGCAATTAAAGTCGATCAGCTGAAATTCAGCGGCGGCCTTGAAGATGATTCCGCTCAGGACGGCATTCCGGAACCGACGCTTTATCTAAGGTGCGCGGATAGCGACGTGGATATCGCCTGCGCCGGTCCAGCTCAGGGGCTTGATATAGTAAAAAAGAACGGCGTTTCTTATGGAAGGCTTGAAGCTTCTTTTGAATCCGTGAACGGCGTGACGGAGGATAGCTGTTTTGACGTTAAGCTGGTTTTTGTGGAAAAAGATTCCGATTCATGCCCTGCGCCTATCAACAGCGATGACGATGTAATATGGACATCAGCCGCTCTAACAATCGATGAATCCGGCAGCGGTTCGCTTTTAAAAAATCTGATAGGTCCGGCGGACGGCTCGGTCGGAGCCTATCTTATTTCTCCGGCC
>JACPAJ010000015.1:0-13874 GCA_016180865.1 Deltaproteobacteria bacterium | reverse complement strand
TCCGGCCGACAAACCGGCAGAGGAACTATTAACCGTAACCCTCCCTCAGACTGAAACAACTTTGAAATTAGATCAGCTTTATTTCAAAGAGCCTTCGCTGCCCGAAGGCGCGACGAATTTCAAACTTGTCGTCAAATCGGACGAAGGCGAAAATTTCCGGTGCGAACTTGCGTTTGAAAGCGCTGCTTCAGGAATCGAGCAAGAAGGAATTATTTACGGGAATCTCAATATGCAGCTTTTTGATAATGCCGGAAGCGCATGCATGATAACCGAAGCCAATAAATCGGAAGAAGTTGTTATTTATTTATATTCTTCGGCGTCCGGGAACTCTCTCTTCACGGAAAAATCCATCATGCTTTCCGATCTGGCCGACGACGGCGAAAAAATAGAATTCAAAGATGAAAAAGGCTACGTAAAATTTGTTCCGGTGGAGGGGTTATAATTTATGAAGAACATGCTTGCGCCTCTGGTTGCAGTATTTATGATCATGGCCTTCGTCGCCGTTGTAAACGCGGAAGAACCGCCTGCGACCGGTTCAAATGCCGGTTACGATGGCGGTTTTTTTATAAAAAACTCGGACGGCTCTTTTCAGTTTAATATAAACGGTCGGGTTCAACCGCTGTTGTATTTGGAAAAATCGACAGGGAGTGAAGCCGCGTGGAGCTTTAAAATCCGCCGGGCACGCTTGGATTTTGGCGCAGTAATTGCCGAAAAAGGGCATGCCGACATTTCAGTGCTGCACAGCACAAGCAGCTCCAGATTTAAAGCTATTAATCTTTACAGTGTAACAACTGGATACGATTTTCACAATGCATTTAAAGTTGTAGTTGGCACAAGCGGAATGCCTCTTTCAATAGGCGGGCCGGCCAGTTCAGCTGCATTTCATCTGATTGAACCCGCAATAGTTTTTACACAGGATGACAAAGGAGTCATTACTCCGCTAAGATCTTCTTTTGGCAATCCTGACGGACTTGGCATTGAATTTACTGGCGATATCGGCAAAGTTTTCTACGATTTAGCCGTTGTTAACGGCGCGGCGGAGCCGGTTAAGGCAAAAGCGGCCTTCGATTCAACCGGAGCTCCTATTGTAGATTCTACCGGAACTCAGATAAATATCGAAGATGCAACTGGCGGAGTCGAAACAAACTATGACATAAATTTCAATAAGCGTGTCTCTGTTGGTGCAAGAATCGCTTATAATATACTGGACCCGGTGCCGGGCAAGCATATGGATTTACCATACTCAAATAAGCCAAAATTAACGGTAAGCGTAGGCGCAAATTACCAGGGAACCCGTCAGGATCCGACTAATGATGTAATAGTGAAAAGGATCTTAACAGGCAGCACCGGCGTAGCATTTAGATGGAGAGGTTTTTCAGCCACATCGGAAATTTTTGGCAGAAGAACAAAACTTTCGGATCCCGGAACAACAACATGGTTTGCAATGTCCATGGATGATTTCGGCTATTATGCTGACACCGGTTATTTCATAGTTCCAAATAAATTTGAAGTGGCTGGAGTTGTCGGGCAAATTTTCAGAGAAGGGCAGAACAACAACTCCTATCAATTTGGAGGAGCGCTTAATTACTATCTGAAAGATAACAATTTCAAAGCTCAGTTAGTTTACACTCTTTCCGGAAGTTACAATGACGTAACAAACGCTCAAATCACAAAAACGCATTTCCTAGGCACAATGCTCACGGCATCGTTTTAATTAATGTTTAATTCTATTAATTAGTTGCAGACATTTTTGAAAACTACATTTCTTTTACAATTCTTCCGTTTTTTGCCAATTTTATTTAACAATATCAATTAGTTACACGCGCTTAAAAAAATCTTAAAAAAGTTAGCAACTTTTTCTGCGACCTGTCGATAAACAAGACAGAATTTGTGTACGCCTGAATCGACAGGCAGAAAGGGAAAAAGATATGAAAAAAGTATTATTCTGGTTAATTATTGTATTGGCTTCAATCGCCACCTACAATGCAGCCCGCGCGGAGGATACGGCTGAAGCCGCCGCGCCCGCAGACAAACCGACGGTTGAATACAAGGGAGGATTTATCATCAGAACGCCGGATGATAAATTTAATTTAAAGATTAACGGCGCAGCCCATCTTTGGCATTTCTGGGAATCGGTTGAAGGCGGCCAGGATACAAATACCTTCCGGCTCAGAAGAGCAACTTTCATGACAACTGGAACGTTCCATGAAAAATTCAGCGTTACAACTATTTTTCAAACAACAACTACCGGCGGCTTTGATTATGTTAAAGAAGTGGATGCAGCTGGCGTAGCAACGACAGAACATGAAGACAGGCTTTTAACATACTGGCAGACAACGGCAACTTTAACAATAATGCCTGAACTTGTTATTGAAGGCGGTCATGTCTATCTGCCGTTTGATAGGCTTGGAGAGACATCATCCGGCTCGCGCCTTTTTACGGAATTGCCTATTACCGCAACTCAGAGAGACGGGATAAAGGGAACAACAACCAGTTCAATCGCCAGAAATCCCTTCGGTACAGACGAAGACATCGGTATCAGGATCGGCGGCGATATCAGCAAATTTAATTATAATATCGGTGTTGTAAATGGCACAGGCGCCCATACTTTAAACGGCAATAATGAATTTAACTATGGTTTGCGTCTTATGTACAATATCTTAGGCGCGGTTGGCTATGCAGAAAGCGATCTCGACTGGTCAGAAACTCCTCAGTTAGCCATCGGAACAGGCACAATTTTCGAGGATGAAGATGCCGTAGATGCAAACACAGGCACGGGACTTAACTGGGCATGGCTTGCAAGCACAGACATCGGCTTTAAATGGCGCGGGTTGGCACTTAACACCGATCTCTATTTTAGAAAATTAAAAACCGCCGCCAGCCTAAGTTTGGATGATGTAGGCTATTATATCCACTTGGGATATTTTGTTCTTCCGAAAAAAGTTGAAGTCGGGGCGAGAGCAGCGCAGATGTTCAGAGAAGGCCCGGACAATAACTCTAACGAATTCGGAGGCGTTGTCACATGGTTTATTAAAGGCCAGAATCTTAAATTACAAACTGACTACACCAACGTTCTGGACTATGATGCTATCATTGGCACAAATAACCAGACTCGCCACAGAATAAGGACAGCGCTGATATTGAAATTTTAAGGCGCCACAATTACGGAATTTTAAAAGGCCGTCTCAAACGAGACGGCCTTTTTTTATAACCACCTAACCACCCATGACGGAACAAAATCAGACGGAGCAACTTTTTTCGTTATTCAAATTTCCGAATTGCAGAAAAATATTGTCCTGAAAATGGAACACCTTAATAAACCGTACCACTAATACCCTATAAAATAACGGTTTTTTATTAACGCCCCGTTTGGCATGCCTCTTGCTAGTCTTATAAATATATGACTAATCCCGTTTCGCCCCTCATAGCTAATGATTTTCAGATGTATGATACTACGCCTGACGGTCGCCTCTTTCTTAATGAATTCGGGGACGGGTTGGGTTCTTTTGTAGAAAAATACATAAATACCAACGATCGCAATGTGCGGAACGCCTTTTTCTACGCTATGGAAAATTCCACATGGGAAGCTGTCCGGAAAGCTATTAAAAAAATAGCTGAAAATAATATTGAAGATAATGTTTTAAAAAACCGTATAAAATACATACTAGAACGTGAATTTCCCGATAAAACAGTAAGTGGAAATTTCAACACCGAATTTGAGCATGAAGAAGAAAAAGAAACAAACGAAGGGAAAAAAACAAACATCGAAGATGAAAGCAACTATGAACTTACTAAAAGCACTAACATATTTAAAATAACACAGGGCCTCTATATACGTTCACCGTTGAGCGACTTATGGTTGCTAAAGGGTGCTGCTTCTGTAACGGCCAGCCAAAACTGGCAAAACCAATCTGAATTTACAAACTCTGAAAGTAAAAATTCCGATCACTCCTTTTTAGGGTCATTGAATGATGGCTCCCTTGGTTTCCAAACACGGGATGATTTTTTTAAATCATCCATTGGCGGAATCTGGAATCAAAATTATCAAAAACCGCCGCCGGACTATTTGGTAACAAGTGGGAATATGTATGGAGGTTTCGAATTCAACAATTTATGGAAGGCTTTTTCCATAAGAGGAAATGTTGACTATAAAACAGAAAAATATATGGCTCCCCCGCCAGATTCAGGTTTTTTTCAAAATAGTACGAATACCTTCTCTATAAATTCAGAAGCAACTTACTTAGTCAACCCCTTAGGAATAGTTATCAATCATTCATATGAAGATAACGATTCGTCCAATCACTACAACAAAGATAAAACATCGACAAATAGTTTTGCAACACTGGCGCAATACACATGGAAAGAAAGTTATCTCCAGGCCGGCGGGGGTTATAGCGTTTGGAGCGCAAAAGGCCTTTATATCGGAGACGAGCAACCTACAAGTTACGAAGGCACCGCAATATACGCCACCACCAGAGGTCAATACCAAATTACTGAAAAATTAAAAACTGTTGGAAGCGGAACTATTAACGTCAATGAAAGCGAAGGCTCCTTTAATGGAAGATATCCATCGTGGTCATCGGATTTAAAATTAATATGGATTCCTGATAAATGGACAACGTCTGTCTTTCTGTTATATTCGGGGCGTTACATCGATTTGAACAACAAGCAGACAAAACACGCTATTGAAGCTGGAACAGAAATTAACTACAGGCCATTTGATTCAATAAACTTCAAAGTTTCTGCAAGCACAAAAACCGCTTCGACAGAAGGTAAGAACAGCAACGAGTCTAAATCGTACAAAATAAACGGCTCTTTTTCATACAACGTTTTTAATTCGATCTGGTTATGGACATTTGCCGGCGCCTCTATATATCAATACGAAGATAGCGAAAAGCTTCTGTCTGGAAACGACTGGTGGAGCGGAGCAGGAGCCGGAATCAATTATTAGCAAGCAACTATTGTTGTTTTCCTCCGATAATGTATAAGAGAGCCGGTAAATGCTAGGGTGTCTATATGGAAAAACATTTCATTGATAAAATAAGAGCGAAGGGGGCTGAGGTCCGAGATAATGATAGGTTTTAGGTTTGGTTTGTGGTTTGGGGGCAAACCACAAACCAAACTAAAAAAACGGCTTGAATCGCGCGCGCTATTCATATAGCCTGTTGAGCATGAATATCAGCGAGCTTTTTAATAACCGTCTGCACGAGCAGCACGACCTTTTTGCCAAACATGTTAATCCCCAATTAGTCCGCGTGCTTAGAACCATTGGCTTTGATAAAAAATACGTCCGCGCCGAAGGCCAGTATCTATATGATAAGGAAGGAAACCAATATCTCGACTTTCTATCCGGTTACGGCGTCTTTAACATGGGACGAAATCATCCGCGCCTTAAAAAGTCTCTTCACGAAGCGCTTGATATGGACACCGCCAACATGGTTCAGATGGATGCCCCGCTTTTAGCCGGTATTCTTGCGGAAAAGCTGCTTGAAAAGGTAAACGGTTCCGTCCTTCGACAGGCTCAGGATGAACGAAAAAACTTAGACACAGTTTTCTTTACAAATTCCGGCACGGAAGCAAATGAAGGGGCCATTAAATTCGCGCGGTGCGCTACAAAACGGCAGCGCATTATCTATTTAGAACATGCTTTCCATGGGCTTACTACCGGCTCGCTGGCACTGAATGGCAATGACGAATTTAAAAACGGTTTCGGCGACCTTCTGCCCGGATGCACGGCCGTTCCGGCCGGGGACTTAAATGTGCTGGAATATGAATTATCTAAAAAGGATGTGGCTGCGTTTGTCTTTGAAGCGGTTCAGGGAAAAGGAGTTTATTCTCCGCCTAAAGAATATTTCGCAAAAGCCGAAGAGCTCTGCCGTAAACATGGAACGCTGCTTGTGGCCGATGAAGTGCAATCAGGCCTCGGACGCACCGGCAAGTGGTTTGCTTTTGAGCATTTTGGAATTTCGCCGGATATAGTTACCATAGCCAAAGCTCTTTCGGGCGGATTTGTTCCGGTCGGCGCAATCTGCTACCGCAAGGATATTTATAATAAGGTTTATTCCAAAATGGATCGCTGCGTCGTTCATTCAAACACTTTTGGCAGAAATACGCTGGCCATGGCCGCAGGACTCACGGCGCTTAAAGTCCTTGAAGAGGAAAATCTCATCGAAAATGCCGCAAAGCGCGGTGAAGAGATAGTAAACGGCCTTAATCTCATCAAAGAAAAATTCGAAATGGTATCGGATGTGCGCGGAAGAGGATTAATGATTGCAATCGAATTCGACCGCCCGAAATCTACAAAATTAAAAATAGGATGGGATTTAATCCACAAAGTCAATTCCGGCCTCTTCGGACAGATGGTAGTTGTTCCTCTTCTGACAAAGCACCGGATTCTTACTCAAGTGACAGGCCACAACTGCGACATCGTAAAGCTCCTGCCGCCTCTTTGCATTAATGATGAAGATGTTAACCATTTCCTGACCGCTTTTGAAGATGTGGTCTCGGAATGCCATAAATTTCCCGGCGGCGCATGGGAAATCGGAAAACAGCTTGCCAAACAGGCCCTTTCGGCATAAATCATAAATCATGCGTGGGAAAATTCTTTTTTTTATCGCAAGAACCGTCATAAAACATCCATGGAAACTTGTTTTCGCGTCAATCGCGTTAAGCCTTATTAGCATTATAACAGCGGTCTCTTCTTTGCAGATGAATACGGACCAGGACGACCTTGTTTCCGAAAAGTTAGCCTATCATAAGCGATATAAGGACTACCTTAAAGAATTCGGCGACCTTGAATACCTTTTTGCCGTCGTTGAAACCGGCGATAACCTTCCGCGGGCAAAAGATTTCGCACGCGCCCTTGCAAAAAAACTTGAGGCGATTCCTGATATCAAAGAGGTGACTTATCAGATTTCAAACCCGAAACTCGAGAAAAGCTTTTTGCTTTATCTCCCTGCCGATCAGATAAAAAGCATCGGAAGCTATCTCCCGAAGATGGAGCAAATAAATAGCGTTAGCGATGTTTTTGCGATGATGAACGAGCAGGTTGCTTACGCAGGAACATCGGTTTCCGCCGACAGTGAGAAGTCGATGGAGATGGGTTTTCGTTTTCTGGATAACATGCTTGATGGAGTTATTAGCGCCACAAAAGACGGCACGCCATATATCCCTTTTCTTCAGCAGGCTTTTTTTGGCGGAGAACAGGCATATGACGAAGACGGATTTCTCCTGTCGGAAAAAGGGAATTTTCTATTCGTCATGATAATGCCGGAAAAAAATTACAAAACGCTTGCAGTTATCGATGGGCCGCTGAAAAAAATACGCAAAGCGTTTGATGAGATAAAAAAAGAATTTCCGGATGTCTCGGCAGGCCTTACCGGAAGGCCTGTGCTCTCGGCCGATGAAATGAGCGTTTCGGATACGGATATGACAGCCGCAACAATCGCAGCGCTCATCATAGTAACGCTGATATTCATCCTCTATTTTAAAAAACCTTTCAGGCCGGCAATGGCGGCGGCGGCCCTTTGTTCAGGCATTGCGCAAACATTTGGGTTTATAACGATCACCATAGGGCACTTGAATATTCTTTCGATTGTATTTGCGGTGATACTTGTGGGCGCCGGAATAGAATACGGCCTGCAGATAGTTTCGCGATACAGAGAAGAGCTTGCCTCTCATAAAAATGTAAAGGCCGCGATAGAAACCTGCATCACGCATACGGGCAGAGGAAATATAACCGCAACGGCAACAACTGCCGCCGCTTTTTTTGCGGCGTGCTTCACCGATTTTCTGGCTTTGCAGGAATTGGGGTTTATCGCGGGATTCGGCATAATCATCTGCCTTATAAACATGTTCACTCTTTTGCCGGCCTTGATGTATCTGCACGATAAAACAAAGCATCCGGACAGGCTTGAAACAACGCTCAGGATAAGCATCAGAAAATTTGAAAAGTTTTACAGACGCCCAAAAATCACACTAGCAATAACCATGATCGCAACATCGGCGCTGGCAATGGCCATTTTACAGGTTAAATTTAACCATAATCTGCTGGATTTGCAGGCGAACGGACTTGAATCCGTCAAATATGAAAAGAAAATCATTAAAGAGTCTTCCCAATCGACATGGTATGCCCCTTTTGTTGCGGAATCGCGCGAGGAATCCTTGAATCTTGCCGAAAAATTAAAATCGCTTCTATCTGTCGGCAAAGTGGAAACGATCGCGGATGTCGTGCCGGAAAAACAGGAAGAAAAAATCAAACTGATTTCGACACTGAAAAACAGTTTTTCAAATTCAAAAAAAGCTCTATTAAAGCGGCCTCTGGATGTAGAATTGGGAGCTTTTCAAGCGAACCTCGCCAAATTATCCGAAATGGCTTTTTCTTCCGGAAGAACCGATGCCGTTGAAGCTCTGGAAGAGACATCCAAAAAAATCGGCGAAGTGATGCAGCTTGTAAAGGGCCATGAAACCCGCCTTTCTGATTACGAGGCCGGATTTGTGGCAGACATCAAAAAACACATTGAAATATTGAAAGGCGGCTTAAATCCGGAAACTATTTCAATCGATGACATGCCGGAATCCATCCAGCGCCGCTATGTAAGCCCCGTTAGCGGAAGATATTCCGTCTATGCCTATCCAAAGGAAGATATATGGAAGCCCAAAAAAATGAGGGCCTTTATCAAGGATATTCGGTCTGTTGATCCAAATGTCACGGGAACGCCGGTTGAAGTTTATGAATCAAGCAGGCTTCTGGAAAAAAGTTTCAGACAGGCGGCTTTTTTTGCCATGTTAGCCATCATTGTAATTGTCCTGCTTGATTTCAGGAATTTGAAATTGCCATTGCGCCGCTTTTCTTGGGCATTTTATGGCTATTTGAATTGATGGGAGCTTTTGGAATCCATTTCAATCTCGCGAATTTTTTTGGAATTCCAATACTCATAGGAGTCGGAATCGATAATGCCGTCCAGATAGTTCATCGCTATATAAATGAACGGGGCAAGCAAAGCGTCTCTTTTTTCATGACACGCTCGACCGGAATAGCCGTTCTCCTGACATCGCTCACAACGCTTGCAAGCTTTGGAACTCTTGCATTTGCAAGGCACAAAGGGATCGCAAGCCTCGGCCTCATTATGAGCATCGGAACAATTACCTGTTTTATCACTTCAATGATAATACTTCCATGCATGCTGAAGGTATTTGGAACTAAGGAAGCGTGATTATAACATGTATCGCTTCTGTGGTATCTTTTGGAACCGCTATTTCCTGTTCATAAGGCGTTATTCCCACCTGCAGATAAAGCATCAGTTTCTGCTCCGGAACCAGATTGATATCGACGACAAATTGGCCGTTGCCGAAAAACTTCTCCCTTTTGCTGCCGTCGCGGATATCATAGGTTCCGAATTCAGTGGGGTCGCCAAAATAGACCGTCATTATATCGTCGGGAAGACAGGACGGGCATTTGACTTCGCCCATTATTCTATATGATGTCGCATTTGGCAACTGCTTGTAATTACTAATTAAATCCCATACTGACTCCGGCTGCTTATCGCCTTTGCACGCTGCGATAAAGATTAGACAAAATACTATAAGTAGCTTTTTCATAATATCGAAAGTCTATCACATTTTTCAGCTTTTCTTCAACACTTGTTTTTTTGAAGCGGTTATGGTCTAAGAGCACCATTATGAATTCAAAAGAAAGATTTTTGGCGGCATGCCGGAGAAAACCCGTTGACAGGCCCCCTGTATGGCTCATGAGGCAGGCGGGAAGATATCTTCCGGAATACCGCCACATTCGCGAAAATCACGATTTTCTGGAAATGTGCAAAACTCCTGAAATCGCATGCGAAGTCAGCCTGCAGCCGTGGCTCAGATATAAAATGGATGCTGTGATTGTTTTTTCGGACATTCTATTTGTGCCGGAAGCGATGGGACAAAAGCTGACGTTCAAAAAAAATGAGGGTCCGAATCTTTCTCCAAAGATTGAGAAACCGGCCGATCTTAAAAATCTTCTAAAAGTAGATGCAAAAAAGGCTTTCAGCTTTGTTTATGATACGATCGCACTTTTAAAATCAAAGCTTCCGGCAGATGTGCCTGTGATAGGCTTTTCCGGCGCACCGATGACTCTTGCATATTACATGACCGATGAGAAAATCGATGTGTGGATGAAAGAATATCCGAAAGAATTTCATTCGCTGCTTGACGCCATTTCTTCGGTCGTAGGGGAATATGTTTATCACCAGCATCAGGCCGGCGCGGACGTAATTCAGTTGTTTGATACATGGGCCGGAAACCTCACAAAAGAAAAATTTCAGGAATTCGCATTGCCGTACATTAAAAAGTCGATAGATATCGGCAAAAAAATCGTTCCCTATATTGTTTATTCGCGAAAGTGCAAACATATATTGGATGATCTTGCAGGCTGCGGAGCAGATGTTATTTCCATAGACCCGAATACTTCAATGGATAAGGCGATTAAAGAAATCGGGGACAAGGTCGCGATTCAGGGGAATATCGATCCAAAAACTCTTTTAACGACACCGGGCGTTGTGCGTCAGGAGACATCAAGGCTATTAAGCAAAATTAAGGGACGAACCGGGCACATAATAAATTTAGGCCACGGAGTTCTGCAGACAACGCCTCTTGAGTGTGTCGAAGCCTTTGTAGAGACTGTAAAACATGCTGTTTAAAACAACCATCAACGGCGAAAAAGTCGAAATATCAGAAGAACTTTTAAAAAAATACGACCGCGCGGGGCCGCGGTACACAAGTTACCCTACTGCGCCGATCTGGACATCTGATTTTGGTCCAAAAGATTTTGCCAACGCACTAACGCCCGCCACTATTGCTTCGGCGGACAGGCGCCAACGTACCAACGCACTTTCTTTATATTTTCACATTCCCTTCTGCAGCAAACGATGCCTCTTTTGCGGCTGTTCAACAATTGAAACCAGCCGCGATGATATTGGAACTCGTTATATTAAAGCGCTTGCAGAAGAGATAAGACTTGTGACGGCCCACCTTGGCGCAAAACGGAAGGTCTCTCAGCTTCACTATGGCGGCGGAACGCCGACTTTCTTATCTTGCACGCAGCTTGAAACATTATGGGAGTCCATAACAGCCCGATTTGCTTTTACCGATGATGCAGAAATAGGCATTGAAATAGATCCGCGCGTCACAACTTCAGAACAGCTCAAACTTTTGTGCAATCTTGGATTTAACCGCATCAGCATGGGCGTTCAGGATTTTTCCGAGCCTGTTCAAAACGCAATAGGAAGAGTCGAGCCTTTCGAGCACGTGCAAAAGGCGGTCAAAAATGCGAGAAGCTGCGGTTTCAAAAGCGTCAACATAGATCTTATTTACGGGCTTCCATATCAAACCAAAGAGTCTTTCAAAGCGGCAATCGATAAGATTATCGAACTTTCGCCCGATAGAATCGCATGCTTTAATTTTGCCTATCTTCCAAAAATGCTTCCGCATCAGCGAAAACTCCCGTCGGAAAAACTCCCGTCGGGAAATGAAAAATTCGGAATATTCTGCCGAACAATCGAGCAGCTGTGCGGCGCGGGCTATGATTTTATCGGCATGGATCATTTCGCAAAATCGGATGACGAGCTTTCGGCTGCCGCGCGCAACGGCACGCTCTGGCGGAATTTTCAGGGTTATACCACCAAAGCCGGAACCGATTTGATCGGGTTCGGCTTGACTTCTATCAGCGATTACGCCGGTTCTTACGCGCAAAACGAAAAACGGCTTATAAATTATTACCGCGCAATCGAAGCCCAAAAGCTCGCGACAATCAAAGGCTGGAAGTTGACGGAAGATGATCTTGCAGTGCGCAAAATCATCCGCGATCTTTTTTGCAATGCTCATGCAGACATTACCAACATACCAACGCCAGCCGAAGGCTGGTCCGCCTCTGGCGGAAACCATCGAACCATCGAACTAGAACAAGACGGCCTCATACAAATAAACGACAACATCATCCATATCACCCCACTCGGCCGTCTATTCATCCGCAACATCGCGATGGCGTTTGATAAATATTTAAATACGGCTGAAAATAAATTTTCAAGGACGATATAAAACTTTAACTATGACCGGCGTTATTCTTATAAATTTCGGCGGACCGAGGAATGGGGAAGAAATTAGGCCGTTTTTAAAAGACCTGTTTAAAGATGTTCTGCCAAGACCGCTAAAATTTCTAGCATTGATTCTTGCGAACCTGCGTACGCCATATGCCAAAAAAATGTACGATGCAATCGGCAGCGCATCGCCTGTTGTCGGGTGGACGATAAAGCAGGCGGTTATGCTGGAAGCAAAATTGAATACCATTGCCCCCCCACCCCATCCCTCCCCCTCGCCTGCCCGCCAACGGGTTAGTGGCGGGAGAGGGGAGGGTAAGGGAGGGGGTGACGCACGCTACAAGATTTATACCGGAATGAAATACGGCCGCCCGTCGATTTCTGACGCAGTTGCGGAAGCAAAAGAGGCGGGCTGCGAAAAAATTATCATGCTTCCGCTTTTTCCATACCAATCAAGATACACATCTTCCCATCTCCCCATCTTCCCATCTCCCCAATCATGGCACATTCATCCTCTTTATATCAGCGTAATGGTTGATATAATAAGAACCGCGCTTGAAAATTGGAAAAATATTCCACCTCCGGACATCACCCTTCTCTTTAGTGTTCACGCAATCCCTTTATCATCTGCAAAAAACGAGCCTTACGTTCGGCAGATTCATGAAAGTTGCGCTGAAATAATGAAATCTTTCACTGGTTACAATTATCAAATTGCCTTCCAGAGCGCTTCCGGTCCAATCCGATGGACACGCCCTTCTGTTAAAACAGTGCTGAAAAAATTGTCACGCGCCCCCTCACCCTCCTCTCTCCTACGAGGGGAGAGGGTTATATTGTTAATCCCTATCGGTTTCGCATGTGAAAATATCGAGACCCTTTATGAGATCGATCAAATCTATATTCCTTATGCAAAGAAGATTGGCATACAAAATATCGCCCGCACCCCTGCCTTAAACGATCATCCGCAATTTATTGACTTGTTACAGCAATTAGTCATAGAAAATATATAATTATGGGCCATTTCTACCATCGAACCATCGAACCATCTGACCATCGCACTGTAGTCATCGGCGGCGGAATAGCCGGCCTTACGGCGGCATGGCGGCTTTTCGAAGCCGGCCGGCAGTTTACACTTCTTGAGCAGTCGGGCAGCGTCGGCGGATGCATCAAAACTTTGAATGAACGCGGCTATCTTCTTGAATTAGGGCCCAACACATTTCTTAATTCGTCCGTAGAATTATGGGATCTGGCGAAATCGGTTGGAATCCTCGATTTAAAAATCGAAACACCCGAAAAAATCGGGAAGAAGAGGTATGTTTTTAAGAATGACCGGCTTGCAGCTGTGCCTGCGGGGCCGAAAATATTATTTTCACCGATTCTTTCGGCGCGCGGCCGCCTGAGACTTTTAGCGGAACCGTTTATAAAATCCAAATATGCCCGTTCTTCAACCAATGCATATGCCGATGAAAGCATGGCGTCATTTGTAAAAAGACGGCTCGGCGATGAAGTTTTAAATTATCTTGTAACGCCGTTTGTTTCAGGCATTTTTGCGGGCGACCCAGAAAGGCTAAGCATTAAAGCAATTTTTCCCAAACTTGCCGAAGCAGAACAAAAATTCGGAAGCATATTTAAAGGAATGAGCTCCCTGAAAGGCGAAATCAAGTCATCGGGCATGGGCTCATTTATCGCAGGCATCGGCACGCTGCCGCTTGCGATAGAATCGAGGCTTAAAGATTCCATTATTAAAAACGCCGCCGTCCAAGAAATCTCGCGATTGAACAATGGCTATAATATCCG
>JACPAJ010000014.1 GCA_016180865.1 Deltaproteobacteria bacterium | reverse complement strand
GTCGAAATCGCCTGAGCTTTAAGGTTTTTCATCTGTTTCTCCGCTCTTGCCAGTGTTTTTGAAAAAGGGCCGTAAAAATCGTCCAGCGCGGAATTCCACTTTCTATTTCCTTCTTCAACTTCATCCAGCTCCTCTTCCATTTGAGCCGTAAACTTTACATCCAGAATTTCTGGAAAATTCTGCACCAGCAGTTCATTAACGATGTCTCCGAGCCTAGTCGGAAAAAATTTCCCCTGCTCTTTTTTGACATAATCCTTTTCCTGAATCGTGCTCATAATGCTCGCATAGGTCGACGGCCTTCCAATCCCCTGCTCCTCCAGCTCCTTCACAAGAGATGCTTCGGTAAATCTCGGCGGCGGCTGGGTAAAATGCTGGTTCGGCGCAAGCGAATTAAGCTTCAGCTTCTCGCCTTCCGCAAGCAGCGGCAGCGTCGGGTTTTCCTCTTCGTCTTTCTCGGCCTCTTCGTCGATCCCTTCAAGATAGACTGACATGAAACCGGCGAACTTCATCACCTGCCCCGTTGCCCGCAGAAGGAACTTATCGGCATTGATGTCAAAGATCGTCTGATCGTAAACAGCCGAATTCATCTGCGAAGCCGCAAATCTTTTCCATATCAGCTCGTAAAGCCTAAACTGGTCTTTATCTAGAAAACTTTTTACGTACTCAGGCGGATAATTTATATTTGTCGGCCTTACCGCTTCATGAGCATCCTGAGCTCCCTTTTTATTTTTGTAATAATTCGGCTGTTCAGGGAGAGTTTCGGAGCCATATTTTTCGGCAATATAATTTCTAACTTCCTGAACGGCGGAATCGGATACGCGGACAGAATCGGTGCGCATGTATGTGATAAGACCGACAATGCCGTCATCGCCTATTTCCATTCCTTCATAGAGCTGCTGGGCAAACATCATTGTCTTTTTTGCGCTGAAGCCAAGCTTTCTGGCGGCCTCCTGCTGCAATTTGCTCGTTGTAAACGGAGGCACCGGATGGCGCTTCCGTTCCTGCTTCGTAATTTTTGAAAGGATGAAATCGGCTTTTTCAAGACTTTTTACAGCCCGCTGCGCATCGCCTTTATTGCCGATATCTATCTTCTTGCCTTCGGATTCTATCAGTTTTGCTTCGAAAACCGGCTCCTTGCTTCCTTCAAGATTGGCAATAATAGACCAGTATTCTTTTGGAACGAAAGCTTTGATAGCGGCTTCACGCTCGCAGATTATCCGGACAGCTACAGATTGCACTCGTCCCGCAGAAAGGCCTCTTTGAACTTTATTCCAGAGAATCGGGCTGATTTTATAACCCACAAGCCGGTCCAATATTCTCCTGGCCTGCTGGGCTTCAAAAAGCTTTTTATCCAGTTTTAAAGGCTTTGCTATCGCTTCTTTAACGGCCTTCGGCGTAATTTCATGAAAAAGAACGCGATGGATTTCCGGGCTTTTTTTCTTGTATTTGCCTTTAATCTCTTCTGCCAGATGCCACGCAATAGCCTCTCCCTCGCGATCAGGATCGGTTGCCAGATAGACGCTGCCGGAACCCTTTGCGGCGGCGAATATTTCATCCAGGATTTTTTTCTTCCCTTTGATTATCTGATATGTCGGCTCGAAATGATTTTCCACATCAACGCCGAGCTTCGATACGGGGAGATCTTTCACATGGCCAACCGATGCTTTTACCTGAAAGCCCGAGCCCATATATTTTTTAATGGCCTTAGCTTTTGTGGGCGATTCAACTATAATCAGCGGTTTAGTCATGAGTTTTAATCCTTATATAACCTTTGCCATCCGCGTCTCTTATCAGCTCCGAACATTCAAGAACCGAAATCATCGACAGAACTTCCTGCGGCTTAAGCCCGCTTTTTTCAATCAGTTCATCTTTTGTCACAGCTTCAGATCCGAAAAATCTGATAAACGCGCGTTCCTTATCACCAATTCCAAATGATTGTCCAGAAAACTTTGTTTTCCATTCGGTAGAAAGTTTATTGGAGAGCGCATCGATTACATCCTGCGCGGATTCAATCAGCGTTGCCCCGTCGCGAATCAGGCTGTGAGTTCCTGCGCTATTCACATTCCCCACTAACCCCGGCACTGCAAAAACATCTCTTCCATGTTCCATAGCAAGTTTTGCGGTAATCAGCGTGCCGGAATCGACCGCGGCTTCGACAACGACGACTCCAAGAGAAAGCCCGCTGATGATTCTGTTTCTTACGGGAAAATTCCGCGCCAGCGGAGCCATGTCATCATCGAACTCCGTAATTACCGCGCCCCCCGTTTCAATTATTTTCTCTGCAAGTTTTTTGTGGGTTTTGGGATAAATATTATCAAAACCGCTGCCTAAAACTGCGACGGTCAATCCTTTATTTTCAAGGCAGGCCTTGTGGGCTATGGAATCGATGCCATATGCAAGACCGCTGATTATTGTAAAACCTGCCGATGCAAGAACTGAGGCCAATTTTTCTGCATTTTCTCTGCCGTATTCGGTCGGTTTTCTGGAACCCACGATTGCAACTGGCGGATTCTTCCCAAAATCGGGCAGCTCTCCTAATAAATTAAAACTTTTAGGCGGGTCGTAAATCTGGCGCAGCAAATATGGATAAGCGCTTTCTGCAATCGTAATTGACTTAGATTTCATCCTTGGAATCTACAAACTCTTTAAGTTCTTTGCCTGTTTTAAAGAACGGCAGCTTTTTTGGCTTTACCTCAATAGATTCGCCGGTGCGCGGGTTCCTGCCGGTATAGGCCTCGTAATGCCTTACCGAAAAGCTTCCCAAGCCGCGGATTTCAATTCGTTCATCGCGAAGCAGCGCTCCGATCATGGTGTCAAAAATCATATCGACAACCTCCTTCGCCTTCTTTTTAGGGAGGTTGGCCTTTTCACAAATGATATTCGTTAAACCCGATTTATTCATTTTTCCCCCTTCCAAATCCTAATACTTCGATTTCACAGGAGAAATTAGCATATTTTAAAAGAGCGGTCAAATAAATACTTTGCTCTCCTAAAATATTCCTCCGCCGGAGGACGGAGATTGTAGCTTGAACTCATCGAACGGCCGTAAGCGCCGGCTGTTCCGATTAAAAATATATCTCCGTCGCGAGGTTCTGCAATATAACGCGACGCCCCCAAGACATCTCCCGATTCGCAGATAGGGCCGACTATATTTGCAATAACCGACGGCTTTTCGGTGAAGCGCGACAGGTTTACTATTTCATGATATGCGCCGTAAAGAGCAGGCCTTATGAGACTATTCATTCCGACATTTAATCCTACAAAGTTATAATCCCCTTTTTGTTTTGTCTGCGTCACCTTTGCGAGAATAACGCCGGCCTCCGCCACAAGAAATCTCCCCGGTTCAATCCAGATTTCATAGCCCGCTTTTTTAACCGCGTTTAATTTTTCCTCCACATCTTCAATATCAAGCTGATTCTGCGCCGGTTTTTCCGCAATCCCCAATCCTCCGCCGATATCGATTATTTTAACATCTTTGAATTGCTTTGCCGTGTCGATAAGAAAGGCTGTTGTTGAGGCCCATGTGTCGGTTTTAAATATATTGCTTCCGACATGGGCATGCAGCCCTTTTATCTTTATCCCGTTTTTTGCGGCATGTTTTAAAAGGATGTCTATCTGCGATGGATAAATTCCGAACTTTGATTTTGCTCCGGCAGTGTGCACGAATTTATGATGCCCCCTCCCTTCGCCCGGATCGATTCTTACAAATATCTCTCTGCCGTTAAAAATATGTTTCCATTCTAAAAGAGGATAAATATTGTCGACTGTGACATTAACGCCTTTGGAAAAGGCAAATTTATACTCCTCGCCGCCGACAAAATTCGGGGTAAAAAGAATTTTTCTTCTGTCGATCTTCGGAAATAATTTCAATATATGTTTTATCTCTCCCGCTGAAACGCATTCAAAGCCGGAGCTGTTTTTATAAAGCGCTTTTAAAATCTCCGGATGCCAGTTTGCTTTTACGGAGTAAAAAATTTTGTCAATGCTTTTGAGCTTTTGAAGTTTTTTTATCTGCGTTCGAATTGTCTCCTCATCATAAACAAAAAGCGGCGTCGTTTTTTCCGCAAGCTTTAATAATTCTTTTTTGGACTTCACCCACCATTTTTCGTAAAAATGCCTCGTTTGAGCCTTTTCGGAGATGATTTCCTGCCATGTCGGGCCGAACAAATCGCCTTCGCTGTGCATCTGAAAAAGTTCGCCATGGAGGCTCTTTACAAGCCTTTCAACGCAATCCTCATCGACAACGAATGTAAGATTAAGGTCGTTTGAAGCCTGCGAAACGAGATATATTTTATGCTCTTCAAAAGCCTCCAGCGCGCTTCCAAGCTTATGGATTATCGCCCTGATGCCGCGTCCGACGAGGCTCACGATACCCGCCATATGAATTATATTCACATTGCAAAAGGCTTCCAGCTCGGATGTTAATTTATCGAGCGTTGTTTTATCCAGAACATTTGCCGTTCTATCCAGCGTAACTGTAACGCTCGACTCCGATGTGGAGACAAGATCGATCGAAAGGCCGTGTTTTTTGAAGCAGGCGAATATTTCGGCTAGAAACCCCGCTTCCTGCCACATTTCAACAGTCTCCATGGAAATAACCGTCACTCCTATTTTTGACGAAACGGCCTTGACTACCGACTGAATCTGCTTTGCTTCCGCCGAAATTATCGTTCCAAACCGGTCGGGGTAATCGAGAGCATAGACATAAATGGGAATGGAATGTTTTTTTAAAGGAGCTATGCAGCGCGGATGCAGAACTTTTGCGCCGAGAGAGACAATTTCCTGCGCTTCGTCGTAATCGAGAGCTTTCAGAAGGCGCGCTTCGGGCATATGCCTTGGATTTGCTGTAAATACGCCGCAAACGTCCGTCCATATTTCGCATCTTGCGGCGGCAAGCTTTGCGGCAAAATAAGCTGCCGAGACGTCCGACCCTCCGCGCCCCAGAAGCACGGTGTCATTTGCTTCGTCCCGCGCGATGAATCCCTGCGTTAGTATAACCTTTGCCCTGCAGTCCGATATTTTCTTGATCAGAACATCGTCCTTTTCAAAAACGCATGCGGCCGAAAGATAGTGTTTGTTTATGTTGGTGAATTTTCTCTCTTCAGACGCTAAGAGATCTCTTGCATCGAGAAGAGCGGCATCAACTCCGTTTGCATTCAAATAGGCTGACCCGAGTTTTGTCGACAAAAGTTCGCCATAGGCCATAATCTTCGCTTTTACTTTGGGGCTTGCTTCGTGAATAAGCGATACGCCTTTGGCGAGTTTATCAATCTCTTCAAAATAAGGAGATAGTATTTTAGCGCCCACTCCCAATTCTTTGGCCAGAGAAAGATGGCGTTCTTTAATTGATTCGAAGAATTCCCGATAATCACCCGCTATCGCGCCGGCGATAAGTTTTTCCAGCAGATCGCTTGTTTTGGCGGTTGCCGAACAGACAATTACGGGTTTTAAACCTGTTTCAAGCCTTTTAACGGCAATTTCTCTTATTGTCTGCCAGCATTTTAAGCTTGTAACGCTCGTCCCGCCGAATTTTATGACCGCATAGCTCATAGTTATGGCGCATTATCAAGATAGATTGAAGCTTGTCAATATAGTAATCACAATCACAAATAAACCTCTTGCCTTGAAAACAAATGTTTGGCATTATCCGCTGAAATCACATGAAGACATCAGATAAAATGTACGGCATTTCGGAAGATTTCATCAGGGCGGTTCCAAAAACCGACCTGCATGTCCATATCGACGGTTCGCTTCGTCTTTCAACTTTGATCGAACTTGCAAAAGAGCTGAAGGTGAAACTCCCTTCATACACGGTCGAGGGGCTTAAAAAGCTTGTTTTTAAAGAGCACTACCAAAGCCTAATCGATTACTTAAGAGGATTCAAATACACGGACGATGTAATGCAAAACGCGGAAGCTCTGGAACGCATTGCCTATGAGCTGGCTCTCGATTGTTTCGCAGACGGAGTAAGATATATCGAACCGCGGTTTGCGCCGCAGCTGCACGCCAATAAAGATTTTTCCATAGAAGATGTTCTGGAAGCTACCAATCGCGGACTTGCAAAGGCTAAAAAAGAGATAAATAATTCTAAACAGATAAAAGATGGCAAAGAACCGCCGTTTGCTTACGGAATTATCGGATGCGCGTTAAGAATGTTTAACGAGCACTATTCCGATTATTACGATAACTTCGTCCATGCCCATCTATTCAGCACCGACGACGAAAGGTTTGCGATGGCATCATTAGAGCTCGCAAAAGCGCTTATTAGAATCAGGGATGCTTTTGGGATACCAATTGTGGCTTTTGATCTTGCCGGCGCAGAAGCCGGCTACCCTGCCGAAAATCATCAAGCTTCGTACCAATATGTGCATAAAAACTTTTTAAAGAAGACCGTTCATGCCGGGGAAGCTTACGGCGCAGCAAGCATATTTCAGGCTATAACAGATCTGCACGCCGATAGAATCGGCCACGGCACGTATCTTTTTGACGAAACAAAAGTCGAGCTTCCGACCAAAGATGAAAGAAAAAAGTATATCTACGATTTATCGCAATACATAGCCGACAGCAGAATTACTCTTGAAATAAGTTTAACTAGCAATCTCCAGACAAATCCGGAGCTGCGAGATATAAGCAAGCATCCGTGCAAAAAAATGCTCGATCAGAAGCTTTCGGTAACTTTTTGCACGGACAACAGGCTTATTTCAAACACAACTTCCACAAAGGAATTTAAGCTTGCCGCAGACACCTTCGGCCTTAACAGAGAGCAGCTGAAAGACATTATCGCATACGGTTTTAAAAGGAGCTTTTATCCAGGCGAGTACAGTGAAAAAAGGGCCTATGTGAGGCAGGTGTTGAATTTTTATGAAAAGCTTGAAAATAAATTTTTCAAAGCCTAAAGGTGCTTATATGTCCGCTTTAATATTAGTCGGAGCAATATGGGGTTTTCTTGAAGCAACGCTCGGCGGTTTTTTGCATAGTCTGCAAAGCCCCGTTACCGGCGCAATTATGATGCCTATCGGATTTGGCTTATTGCACTTAGGATTTAAAAATGGATTGCAATCTTCGCACATATTTTATGCATCTCTTATCGCCGCCTCCTTTAAATTTATAGATCCCCTTCTATTCTCGATGCCTTTTTTCCATATCCGCGTTCTGGATCCGGCCGCGGCGATAATAATGCAGGGCTCGGTTTATGCGATTACTGCCTCTTTATTTTCTAGAATCTGTTTCACTCCCCCCTCTCCCCTTGTGGGAGAGGGTTGGGGTGAGGGGAAACAGGCCATATTTTCGCTTTTAATCGTCCTATCATCTACTTTTCTCTTTAATCTCTTTTCGCTGGCGATTTTCGGCCAGGGGATGGAAATTCTTTCGGCCAATATTTTGATATCCGTTGTTCTTACGGCCTTTTTAATATCTGCCGCCGAAAAATCCTGCGACATCCGGTTTATTTCTCCGGCATGGCGCTTTGCAGCGGCATCCGCGCTTTTTACGCTCACAATCCTTACAAGGATATTTCTTGCTTAAAGGCCATTACATCCTGACAGGCGAAATAGACAGCGGCAAAACCACCGCGCTCACGAAGTTTTTCAACGACAACGCCGATAAAAAAATAATCGCCGGCTGGCTCTCTCCAAAAGAATACGATATCCATTTCATAAAAGAATCCAAAATTATCTCTAAAATGCCACTCGCAAGAAAGGAACCTTTCAAGCCGTCGATAGCCAGCCGATCTCCAGCTCGCGCCCGACGACGATCAGCAGATCGGCCCGCTGGAGCTTGAAGAAAAAAAAGGCTTTTGGCCCGTGCTTCCGGGAATTTATAAAAAATACGATACGACAATCACGATCGTAAGGACAGCGAGCCTCGATTCTTTCAAAAAGGAAATTGCAGAAACAGTGCCAGGCACCAAAATTATAACATATTGAAATTATACAATAATTAATATTTATCTAAATTAGAGAGTTTATATTTATCAAATAGTTAGCGTTTTCGTCTCGTTCCTGACACCATTTCTTTTACATATTTTTCATACAAAGCATATCCGGCTCGGACTTTTTCAATATCAAACCCTGCTTTTGTGCTAAACGCTCTCGCCAGCCATGGGCTTGCGTCGATGGCATCTAAAAGCGCTTTTGTCCTTTGAGGAGGGCCGTCTAGATCGCCGGCTTGCTCTAACTCTTTAAAATAAGCATCCGCATCATCTGCAGTTGTGGCGCCTCTTATAATCATTATCGTATTGCCCCATAGAGTATATAACAAGTCCCGTGCCTCCACCGGATTGATGCGGGCAAGGGCCAATATTTCAGCTTTGCCATACAAATTATACTTATTATCAATTATCCTTCTTGCCACATCCGGGTCGGCACTGATAATATCTATCGCCCTTTCTAATTCGACCATTTCCGCAGAGGTTGGAGGGTTGATTTTTGTGCCGAGTTCATCATCAACCGGCGCACCGCCGGCTATTGGTTTTAGCGCACCAGCTGGCTTTGGCGTTTGCTCCGTCTTACTTTGCTCCGTCATGGGTGGTGCTCCGTCATGGGTGGTGTAGGGCTCGGAGCCTTCCACCTGTGCACCGGCAAACTTTTTAGGTCAACTTCTTCGTCCCATGAATCGCGGTAAACCTCATCGCCGGTGGCAAGTGGTTTAACGGTTGCATCTATTTTCGCGTCGTCGCTAAAGATCACGTGACTTTTATCTATCCCCAGCCCATCGGCGTATTCATAGATCGCATCTCTAAAGGACGCATCATCCACATAATGCGTGCCGGCAATATAGAGTTTGTCCACCAGAAGATATGCATGGCCGTCTTTCCCCTTCGTAAGTTCAACATCATGGCTTGCAACGGTCACGCCATCTACAATATAGATCGCCTGTTTGAACTGACCGTGCAATATCCTGTTTACCGGTTCGCCGCTCTGGTTAGTATCTTCACTATATAACGAGGTAAGCCTCTGACAGGTATCCACCGGTTCGCTCCCGCTCTTTGCTATTCCATCCACGCTACCGGTTATCTCCACCACGGCCTCGCCCCCTACCTTCAGATTGCCTCTTAAGCCGTTTCGCAGGGCCCTCAAGTCATCTCTGATATTCGCAAAAACACGCCCGTGTTTTTTACTTATCTCCTGATAGTTCGCTTCAAAGAAGCTAAACAAACGGTCAACATCTTCGAGAGATGCCTCGCCTCTTTCAAGCCTTTCTAAAAACTCGCCGATACCTTTGGGCGCGTCTTCCTTGCTCAAGTCAACACCTGCCGAATGTTTTCCTATCTGCGATGCCGCCATCTTTATTATCTTGCCGCCCTGTTCCCCCTCGTCCGAGGAACCCTTTGCCGCTGTATGGAGCTCCACGGAATATTCCTTCGACCATCGCTTGATAAAGCCCTTGTCAAATATCCCCGCAAGTTCCTCATACCTCTTCGGTACAACCACGCGCCCCCTCTCCACACGAGCACCATTCAGCATCCGGGCCATGCGGCCGATGCTATCTAAACCATCTTCATTCATAAACGACGCCGCGGACGCCAGAAGCCTCAGCGCGCCGTTCTCATCTAACGTTCTTTTTACCCCCTGCAACCGATTCCAATCCTCTACCGACACACCTTCGGGCATCTCCCCAAGAAAGATGATATTGCCGTTACCGCTCACCTTCTCGCGCAGATAGTTAAAGAGTTCGGCTCTTATCTTTTCAGCCACCCGTGTGGCCAAAAGCGGCGCATTTATTTGACCCACCGATTCGGCCTCCCACGCCGGAATGGACTTAATTATTTCTGAATAAACTCTCTCCTTCAACACCTCGGGAACATTATTCATCGCCCTTAGCGCGGATATTATCTTTTTTGCCTTGCCTCCGGAAGAGAGGATATTATCCAATATTTCTATTTTATCTCCCGTCAGATCCAATAGATATGTGATCAGTGTCATCCAGCCGTTCACCGAATTTATTATATACGGATCGGACGAAAGTTTTTGAAGCCGAGCTATAACATCTCTAGAAAGGCCCAGCCTGCCTGCCCAGTCGCTGTCAAAGGCCTCTTTCCACAAGCCATGCTCTTTGAAAAGGCGGAAATTTGCCCTTAAAATAGAAATGATATTTTCCCTGATATCGAGATCTTTAAGCAAGTTCAGCAGGCCAAAGAGTTCTCTCTTTACCCCTTCACGGTTTTCTCTCCCAAACCGCGGCGCAAGTGCATTGTATGCATCTGCGGCCGCCCGTTTTGTGTAATCGTCCCCATTCTCCATGAGCGCCCTTAAGGCCGCACCGCCAAGATATGCCTCTTTAGACCCAACCTCAAACCGCGGCGCAAGTGCATTGTATGCATCTGCGGCCGCCCGTTTTGTATCTGTGTCTCCTTTCTCCATGAGCGCCCTTAATCTGCCGCCTACCGCATAAGCCTTGCCGTGTGCCATCTCGTTCGTGATTAGATCCTGACATATTTTTAGGGCATTACTATATTTTCCTTCATTAATTAACGCATCTACTTTCCTTAACTCATCAGCAACATATTGTCTCGGGGTGGTATCCCCACCACCATCGATCCTTGCGGCGTGACCGCCGGACGGGTCGCGTTTTGCTTCTGCCTCGCGAATTCGCTTGCCCACGCCTCTTTTTGCTACACCTCCATCATCCACATCGGCCAGCTGGCCTCTTTCCGGACGCATAGACCTAGTATAAGTACCATTGGGGTCAGGCTTGACTAATTGACTATTTGCTGGTGGCGGGATTGCCGGAGCCGTTTCCGGTTGCTCCGTCTTACTTTGCTCCGTCATGGATGGTGGTATATCACTTGTTAATCGGAAAATAACCACATGATTGCCATATTGCGCATGCACTACTTCTATAGGCGCTTCAATAACAGGATCTGATTTTCCCCATTTTGAAGTTATAAATACTTGTCCATTATCAATTTTAGTAACAATACCGACATGTTTTGCTCCGTAAACTCCGCCGTTAATCTCTCTGCATTCTCCTTTGCCTTCTCCGGAACTTACTATCTTTGACAATAAACCGGTTGTAACAATCTCCGTATCATCACGCATATAAACAATAACATCTCCTACGCGAACATCTGGCAGATTTACTGAATTTCCAGCTTCAAACAATTTCGCTAGTAACGGCGAGAATGACTTAGCATCCAAATCCCATCCAAGTTTTTCCAACAGCCATGTTATGCATTGCCCTTGATATTTTACGTCAACAATCCTTCCGCCTCTTTTAACAACCGTGTCTTCCAAATTTTTTTCTTCAGGCGATATTTGCAAACCTTGACTCAATTCAATCAATGACACATCCGCTTTTAAATACTCTGGATAAACATTGTCAACATTAGAGTCAGGCTGAACTTTTTTACTTTTGACATCTGCCTCCAGCGCTTCCGGCCTTATCTCAAGCTCCTTTTCTATCAACTCTGTCATGTGCGGATCTCCCGCCTTGAACTTCACGGGGTCGTCGAGATACATTGCAACGGCTGTGGCCCATCTTTCACTCGGGTTCTTTTTCCATTCCGTTTTAAATGCGTTTGCAAGATAGAATTTTTCGGCAGAACTTCCGCCAAGCTCAATCGCGCGTTTTATTTTTTCTTTAAGCCCATTTTCGTTTTCGATCGAATGCGCCAATTCATGTCTTAAGTCGTGCAAGTCCAAGTTGACATCTGATTTAAGCGTTCTGATCTTTGCGCCGTCATAGATATGTATCGTCCTTTCTTTATCGGAATAAGCGGAACTGCAACTTTCATATCCATACGTTTCTTTGGCATCCCCGGAAAGCACCCTGATAGTTCGCACGCGCCCAAGCAGGGCAAGCGGCATCATAGAAATATTTTTGGCGATTTCATCAGAGCGTTTTTTCAACTCTTCTAGGCTGTCAGTTTCCACTTCCACGGATATCTTCTTTGCGCGGCCTCCGCCCATATTGATTATCAACTTCGCGCTCATTAAATGAACATTTTTCCCGTTTGGCGTCGGCATAGAGTGCGTAATATTTTCTACGGGAAACCAACCAGTTATTGTATCGGGGTCAGGCTTGCCTATTTGACTATTTGGATCTTTAGCTTTACCGACCGGTGGTTTTGCACCATGTTCATCGCCAATTGGCGCACCGCCAGCTATTGGTTTTAGCGCACCAGCTGGCTTTGGCGTTTGCTCCGTCTTACTTTGCTCCGTCATGGGTGGTGGCTCTTCCGTCCCTATCTCAAGCGTCTCTTCCGGGCTTAGCTTGATTTTATATGAGCCATTTTCTTCTGTCACTTCAGCGTCGTGGTCTGTAATTAATTTTACGACGATCTCCCCGATTTCGTCCCTGCTTTCTGCTTTATATTCCCAGTTTTTGGCGTCTCTCGGCGTAACCAGTAACGCAAGCCTCTTTAATAATTTTAATTTCGGTTCGAACTCGGAAGCATCTTTAACCGCAGCATTTGTAAATGCGAGTTGATCGACCGTCGTCAGACCGCTTTGCACTAATGCTGACTGTAAGTTCTGGCGCTTTCTTAAAATATCATGGAGCTCTTTCAGTATGCGCTCTATCCCGCGCGGATCATTTCCGCCCTTTTGCTTATACTCCGCCAGCTTTTTTTTTTCCGCCGATTGCTCTTCGGCAAGCTCCCACAGTTGCGGTCTATATTTTTCCAGCATTGCCTGCGCCGCCTTTTCATGCAGAGGCGTTGTGATCGGCATTGCTATTGTACCGGCAAGTTTCAGGCAGAAGAGGAATATCGCCCGTTCCTCCATCGCCCCCGGCGACATTACAAGAGTTGGGTCAACTGAATCATCGCTTGCGATATAATGCGCGGTTGCCTTGATAAGATCCCACGCCGAAAAACTGACATATTCCGCTCCCAAAGCTCCGCCTGCGTTAAGCACTTTGCCAACTAACCCAAGCTCCATTTTCTGAAAAATAAGCGCTTTTGCCGCGTCCGAGGTTAAAGATTCTCCGCCTTTTATAATCCCTGCTGTAATAAGCTCCGATTCAGCTCGTCTGAATAATGTGCGCTCCATAAATTCGCCATACGCCTTGTTCCCCATTCCAAGAAATTTAAACATTGCCGCTGTTTCGATAATTTCAAACATTAAAAGCTGGAAGTTTTCGATAAAGCCGGCATCCGGATGATATGGAAGTTCGTCTAACATGGAATAACTCAAGATTTTTTCCGTCCCCATGAATGCTGCGACATTTAAGGAAAACTTTGCCGCGGCCAGTTCTTTAACGCCAAGGCCCCATGAAACGCCCATCCCGGACGTCAGAAAGCTTGTTGCAATGCTCGACACAATGCCCGACGCCACAATAATGCTTATCCTGCCTAAATATTTGATGCTTTCGGATTTTTCGAGCGACGCCAGATATTGCTCGTTTATTGTTTTTGCAAACGGCGAATTATATACTTTTAAAAAGAAGGCTCTTGCTTCTTCCGTCCTTTTGCCGTCTAATAATTCCCGGGCCTTTTTATAATCTTCCAATAGCTTTCCATATTCTTTCTTTAAATATGCTTTCTCGGCATCGTTTTTGCCAAGCATTGAATCTATTTCTTTCATTTGGCTTTCAGCCGCTTTGATGGAATCGTCGATGCTGTTGGCTAAAGATGCTAAATCAATATGCTCCAAAATCAGCGTTGTCTCTTTTGCCAGCGTTCCAACCGAATCCTTTAGATTTAAACTGTCGGCTTCGCTTATCGGATCTATAATCTCTCCTGCAACCTCCGCGCTTCCTGCCGACACGGCCAGCGATTTCAGCATTTCTTTCAGGCTGCCTTTTTCAAGCGCAATTGCTATCTCTACTGTTCTTGGATCCAGCTCTTCGCCTTCTTCCAATTGCGTCAGCGCCGCATCTGCAAACGACAGGCTTTCTTCAGAAAGCCCATGTTTCAAAGAAGCTATTCGTTCCAATATCTCCTTGTAGTTATCCCCTTTAATTTTAAATGTTGGGGCGTTGGCATAAGCCGTTCCTTCAAAAATCGAACCCATGTCCATTTCCGGAGTTTTGGCGATATCTCTGCTCTTAAGCCTTGCTTTTTGAGTTTTCAATATAGCTATTAACGCCTTCCTTATCTCCCGTTTTGATACGGAAGGGAGGATATAGATATACTCCAACGCTGCAAGCTTTTGCAGCGATGCGCCGACTTCGACTCTTTCTTTAAGCGCATCGTTTGACCGAAGGTCGGCCTCCTGCTCTTTCTTTTCCTTTTTCTCAACCTCTTTTAAAAATCCGTCCAAATCCGCTTTCTTAAAATCTTCGATCTTTTTTCTTGTCCATTCGTCCAGTTTTTTGAACGTGCCTAAACTTATCCGCTCGCCGCTAAATCCTCTAAGCGGATTTTCCCACGGATTGTCATCGTTAAAACCTTCGCTTTGCAAGGCCTGTAAAACCTGCAGTAAATTTTTTCGCCTTTCTTCCGCCACAGTTTGCCGAACATAATTCCAAATATCTTTCTTCTGAAGCGAGGCGATTGCCATAAAAACGCCGTGGATGGCCTGTTTTGAAGGGTCTTCGTAATTATAAAGTTCGTATGGATTATTTGTCCGCGGCTCAAAATCGATTTTCTCAGCAGGCAGATCGGAAAAATGCTTCATTACTTCAGCCTGCGCCGGCCTTCTCACATTCTCTTCATAATCGCGATAGTTGACAAGAGCCTCCAGCTCCAATTTGACTTCTTCAAATAAATTTTGATCTCCTTCTAAAAACGCCCTTTTAAGGTTCTCTTCAACATATCTGCCAAGGCTGCTTGTTTTTATCGCATCCGGCAGACTTTCAAAAAGCTCTACTATTTCTTTTTGGGTTGGGTCCTTAAGCTTGTTTTCGGCCAAAAGTGGATTATCTATGCCGTTTGAAGGGGTGTATTTCCAAATGGCTGGTGACGGGCAAAAACCTTTATCATACGGTTTTGGATTGCTATCGCTTTGAAATTGATTTGGGGTTGCTACAGAATTTTCGGCCGTTTCTGCATCTCCATCGGATGTGCCGATGCACACGCCATTATTATCCTCCGGCAGCATATCCCTAAACCAATTCGGGATTAAATGGTTCTTTGTGTCTTTTACGTCAGCCAAACTAATACCCCCTTAAAAAGGTACAAAAAAGTCCTTCGGATGATACGTAAGCAACTTCCATGCCATAAAAACAACATAAAAACAAGACGGAGTAAATTATAACACATTGATATTATTGATGTTTATTACAAGACGGAGTCAAGTGACATAGCTAACTGTTGAGTCTTTACCCCACCTTTGGGGAGAGGCTACTGTTAAGTGTCGGACACTTAATGAGGTTTTTTGGCGATAAGTGTCGGACACTTAGTGTTAAGGACGCCTGTTGTGAGGGCTTCCAGTGCGGGTTCGATTGGGTCAGGAATTGTTATGGCTTTCATTGCCGCGGGAATGTCTTTGAGGCCGTTGCCTGTAATGATGACGACCACAAGGTCATCGGCTGCGACCTTGCCGAGTTTTACGGCTTTTGCTAATCCCGCATAGGCTGCAGCGGCGGCAGGTTCGGCAAAAATACCGCTCAAAGAAGCAAGTTCTGCGATTGAATGTATTATCTCATCGTCCGTTACGGTTATCCCAAAACCTTTCGTCTCATCGACAATTTTCAGCGCAAAGCTGCCGCAGGCCGGCTTTGAAACTGAAATGGAATCGGCAATTGTCTCCGATTTTGAAAGATTCGTTATAATTCTAGAGCCGGAGCTGATAGCATTGACTATTGCTGCCGATCCAGCGGCCTGAACGGGGATCATTTGGGGAATTTTCTCGATAAGGCCCATGGCATGCAAATCATAAAACCCCTTGTATGTGCCGGAAAGTATCGCACCGTCGCCCGTTGGAATAAAAACTTTATCGGGCGCCTTAGTCCCAAGCTGTTCCCAGATTTCCAGAGCAGCGGTCTTCTTCCCTTCTATCGTATAGGGGTTGTATCCGGTGCTTCTGTTATACCATCCGAACTTTTCGGCAGCCTTAATCGATAAATCAAACGCCTCGTCGTAAGTTCCATTAACTGTTATAAGCTTTGCGCCAAACGCCGCAATTTGCGTAAGCTTTGCCTTTGGCGCATTGGCAGGAGCAAAAATTACGGACTTCTGGCCGACAGACGCCGACATCCCCGCTAAAGCCGTAGCGGCGTTTCCGGTGGACGCAGTTGTGATAATTTCTTTTTTCAGCTCGCGCGCTTTTGCAACGACTACCGAAGAGGCCCTGTCCTTAAACGATCCCGTCGGCAGAAGCGTATCGTTTTTTATATATAAATTTTTTAATTTCAGCCTTGCGCGGACCCTTTTGACGGGATCAAGCGGCGTTGGCCCGACTTTTAACGGCGGCAAAGAGCCTATGTCATCAAGAGGCAGCAAATCTTTGTATCTTTCATGACCCGCAAATCCGCAAGATTTAAGATAGCGCGGAGTAAATTTCTTTTTAATGCTTTTATAATCGTATTGGACTTTTAAAATGCCGAACGGCTCGTGCAAAGAAGGGCAAACATATTCGACCTTATCAGCTCCCTGTCCTTCATCAGCACTTTTCCGTTCACAATAGTTGTAACAACATGCCCCGCAGCCAAACCATAAAGAAAATGCCCTGAAAAATTATCGGCGCTGATAGGCGTCGGGGCTTTATAATCGCAAACAATGATATCGGCCGGAAGCCCTTCTTTTATCTCCCCTAAATTCCAGCCGAAGAGATTAGATAAAATTTTATAATTATTTTCTAAAAGCATTTTACAGGCTTCGGCAAATCCTTTCCGCGGATCTTTGTTCTCATGTTTTGCGATCATATGCGCAAATTTTGATTCCAAAAACATATCTGACGACATTCCGTCCGTGCCAAGCCCCAAAAGCACGCCTCTATCCAGCATTTCCGCGGTTCTTGCTGCGCCAACCGCGTTATTCATATTGGAGTATGGATTATGCGCGACATTAACGCCAGTTTTTGCAAGGAGTTCGATCTCTTCATCGCTTATATGAACGCAATGGGCAAGAAGCGTTTCGGTGCCGAGGATGCCGTGCTTGTTCCACCTCTCTACAACGCCGCAACCGTACCTTTTTTTGCAATCTCTTAAATCGGATTTTCCTTCGGCAGTATGGACATGCATTCCGCATCCAAGATCTTTTGCGCTTGCGATGCACCTTTCAAGAGTTTTTTCCGAAACGGTGAATGAAGCATGCATGCCGAACATGCCCCTAACCATGTTATTGCCTGAATGTTTCCTGATAAAACGCTCGTTCTCTTTTATTCCTTCATTTGCAATTTTTACTCCGTCCCTGTCGGAAACCTCATAACACAAAGAGGCTCTGATCGGCACCATTTTCAATGCATCTTCAATTTTTTGCAGGCTTCCATGCGCAAAATTCGGCGAGGCGTGATGATCTATTATTGCCGTTGTCCCGCATTTGACACATTCTATCAGCGCGATAAGAGCGCTGTAATAAATATCTTCGGCTGTGAGAGCTTGATCAAGGCGCCACCACAGGCTTTTTAAAATATCCAGAAAAACTTTTGGCGGCTCTCCTTTGATTGCCATACCGCGCGCAAATGTGGAATACAGATGCATGTGGCTGTTCACAAGTCCCGGCATGATAATGCCGCCATCGGCATCTATTATTTCGGCTTTTGGATGTTTCTTTTTCAGGCTTGCAAAACCGCCGACCTCTGAAATCAAACCGGACTCTACATGGACCGCTCC
>JACPAJ010000011.1:4892-15414 GCA_016180865.1 Deltaproteobacteria bacterium | reverse complement strand
TCACCCTCACCCTAACCCTAACCCTCTCCCACACTTGTCCGCCGGTCTTTTGGCGGAAGGGGAGAGGGAATTAGGAAAAGCCTTTAGCTACGAATAAATATATAAGAAGCGGCGTGTCTTTAACAATTCTGAAAGCCGCTTTTTCCTCTTCCGCAGCGAAAAAAGATCTTGCGCTTTCATCCAAAAAAGATTCCTTAATATTAACGATTTTCAAACCGGACGACCTGCATATTTTATAATAATCTTCGAATCCGCGCGCAGTGGCTTCGATCGGCTTCAGCCGGAGGCTTCCGCGTTTTGCATACACCCCGAACGGATGGAAATCGACGATAACGCCCTCTCCGGAAATCGACAGCACGCGCGAAAATTCTTTGATAATTTTTACAAAATCCCCCTGATACTGGCTTGAAAATATTCCTGCTATAAAATCAAAAAAACCGTCTTCAAACGGAAGCCTGTGGGCCGCGCTTCTTACGGAAGAGGCTTCGGCTGCCCTGCCGTATGTTCCCGAACTCCCGCCCATATCGACATGCATTGCAACACTCGCCCCTTTTGCCTTAAAAACAGGCGCGAACACGGAGGCCCCTTCTTTTATTTCAAGCGCCGTTCTATCGACAAGGCTTGTGAGTCCGGACGAAACTACTTTTTCCGAAACGATATTTATAATCTCTTTGAGCTTTGGAATCGGTATCTGGCCTTCCAGTGAAAGCACGGGCTGGGTTTCAACTGAGCCTTTTCCCAGCTGTTCTCCAAGTTTTCCGCACTGATCAATCAGCTTTTCAACCGCTGTGCCGATTGCAAAAACACCTTTTCTTAGAGGTTTCGCAAGCTCCGGCGGCAGATTGATTTGAGGCTTCTTTGACATCGCCAGTATTCATAACATTAATCACCTTATACTTGCAAAGTCTTTTTAAGTAGGTTAATGGATTATAAAGGGGAAATAATTATGCAAATTAAATTCGGTCACGAGGCGCTTGAAAAAATCAAATCCGATATCGTAGTCGCTTTGGCTACGCAAAAGACAAAAGGAAAAGATGATAAGGGAATTGCCGTTCTTCAAAAATCGGACGGAGGGATAGCTCTAGACAAAGCTTTGGGCGGACTTATCTCAAAAATCATCGCCGAGGAAAAATTCCGCGGTGAAACCGCATCGTTCAGAATAATTTATTCGCAAGGCAGAATTCCAGCAAAAATGATTCTGCTTATGGGGTTAGGCAAGACGGACGAATTTTCGAACGACGTTTTAAGAAAAATCGGGGCAAAAATCGCTTCGGTCGCTAACGACTTTAAGGCAAAAAACGTTGCAGGACTCATACAGCCGGAATCCATAAAAGGGCTGCAGCCCTATTCCAGAATTCAGGCTCTTGTGGAAGGATTTATCCTTGGAAGCTATAAATTTGAGCAATACAAGGACAAAAAAGATATAGAGCCCGATGCTTTTTCGGAATCTATATTCGTCTTTAAAGGCAATCCAGCCGCACAGCAGAAAATCAGAGCCGCGCTCGATCGGGCAGTTCGGTGCGGGTCGGAACAAGAGCAGATTGACGATGCGCTCGCTAAAAAAGCCAAGGAAGTTGCTTCTGCCGCAAAGCTCGGCTGTAAAATTCTGGGGCCGAAGGAGATAAAGGAAGAAAAAATGGGCCTGCTGCTTGCCGTGGCAAAAGGTTCGGAGCATGAGCCGCGCTTTATCCATTTAAGCTATCGCCCCTCAAAGAAGGCTAAGAAAAAAATCGCTCTTGTCGGAAAAGGGGTTACGTTCGACAGCGGCGGATACGACCTGAAACCAAGCAAACATATGCTGGCGATGAAAAATGACATGGCCGGAGCCGCAACGTGCATAGCTGTCATGAAAATTATTTCGGCATTAAAGTCCGAAATTGAAATCGACGCATATATGCCGGCAACCGATAATATGATAGACGCCAAAGCCGAAGTGCCGGGAAACATCATCAAATCAAGGCGAGGCAAGACGGTTGAAATTTCCAACACCGATGCCGAAGGCCGCCTGATTTTAGCCGATGCCATCGATTACGCGCTCGAAAGAAAACCCGACTATATAATCGATATTGCAACGTTAACGGGCGGCGTTCTTTATGCTTTGGGCGAAATATACACCGCCGTCCTTGGAAACGATCAAAAGCTGATCGAAAAATATATCAAAGCAGCAAACGAAACGAATGAACCGGCGTGGAATCTGCCTTTAGTCAAAGAATATAAAAAAGGCTTTTTCGGCGGCCCGGCAGACATAAGCAATGTCAGTAAAACGTTTGCCTCTACGATTTCCGGCGCCCTCTTCATTGAAGAATTCGTAAAGGATACCAAGTGGTTGCACCTTGATATCGCCGAATCCGCATGGGCTGAAGAGGAGCGGGCCTATACCCCAAAAGGCGGCACCGGCGGAACCGTTAGAAGCCTCGTCAACTTTTTGATGTCCTAGGGGCAAAAATACTCTGTCATTCCCGCAAAAGCGGGAATCCAGTGTACCCAATAGATCCCCGCTTACTACCGCGGGGATGACATCGCCTTCTTAAAGGATGACAAAAAAGTTAGCAACTATTTGTTTTTCCAACCGATATATCCACTAAGATAGGGAGTGGTGAAAAATGAGCGTTGTCATCGCGAGCGAGTCCGCCTGAGGCGGACGAACGCGGCGATCCAATGACATCAATTGGTTACACGGGATTGCTTCGGGGCTAAAGCCCCTCGCAATGACAAAACTCGCATTTTTCACCACTCCCAGATAGGGACTATTTAAAATGGCTGAAATTTCTATAAAAGAGTGCGCTGGCTTGTCGGGCTTTCATAAGATTGATAAGGAAGATTACCGCGCGCTGTATGAAAAAGGGCTTGTCCTTTCCGATAATGTTAAACACGAAACAGACGACCGCAATATTGAATCGATCCTTGAAGGCCTCTGCTATGAAAATGAAGAAGGCCATAAAACTTATTACATATCTCAAAGCACGGAAAAAATTCTGCTTAAAAAAGATGACTGGCTCAGTAGATTAGCTCACTTCAAACTCCACCCGCCTTTAAAACTTGCGGATTTAGCATGGGGCGTCACGGCCGAAAACGCTGCACTCTACAAAAAAAGCCCGCCGGCTGAAATAGAGCCAAACTACGACACAAAAAAATGGAAGGTTTTGGACGGGCGGCTTAACAAGAATTTTATTGCCCAGCTTAGAGCCTCGCTGGGAGACAATCTAACCGCCAGCAAATTTTTCCGAGTTGCGTGCAAAGAAGATAAATGCGATAAAAACGCCGGCGACTGCTCCTCGGACGCTGTTTTCGTGACAAAAAATAATGAAGCGCTGCAATTGATCATTAATAAGCTTGTAACGGTAAAAAATCTTATTAAAAATAAAAAAGAGAAAGAACAGATAGGCGGCATAATCGAAAAATTCAGGACAATTTCAGAAACCGCCGATAAAGTTAAATGGTATGAAAAAAACGCTGTCCCTGACGGTTTTAGTTTTGCCATTATCGGAGGGCTTATTGCACTGATTGTCCGGTATTTAATAAAAAGAGGCGGACCCCGCGGTGGAGGGTCGGCTGAATCGCATAATAATTCTGGACAAGCCCCCGAAAGCGGATTAGAAAACCCGCGGCTATATGAGGCAAAGGTATGGCAGCCGCCTCCGCGCGAGAAGCCGCTGGAAAAAGACTGGCTTGTTTACACGGTTGAATTTTTTCCGGCAGCGGCATTTTCGGCTGCAGGGCTTGTGCGCAGCGGAATCGGTCTCGCGCTGGAGGAATTTGCCGGAGAGCTGACTTTCGATGGGCTGGCGGCTTCAGCGGCAACGGTGTTTGCTTTTTAAAGGAGAAAACAAAATGACACATGTAAACAATATCGGCAGTTCCGAAGGATCGAATTATATTCCGGCGGATAGCGAAAGCTTTAGCTCGGCTGTCGGAGGGGTTCAGGATT
The DNA here is from genome assembly GCA_016180865.1 of Deltaproteobacteria bacterium. Lineage (GTDB taxonomy): Bacteria > UBA10199 > UBA10199 > 1-14-0-20-49-13 > JACPAJ01. The sequence continues at coordinate 11,486 of JACPAJ010000011.1, read as the reverse complement.
TTTATCTGGATTGCGACCCGCGCATTCAAACATGCCCCGAACCTACAATGACGGCGCTCTTATCTCTTAGCGCGGCAGCCCTCTTCAGCGGGATATATGATGCAAGCGTAAACGATTATCAGGCCGCTAAACAAAAGCTAGAGAAAGCAAAGCAGCTTAAACAAAAAATTAAGGATATTTTGACAAATATCGAATTAACAAACTCCAAACCAACCGAAAGCCAAATAATAGAGATTAAATTGCTTGCCGGAGAGATGGAAAGGCTTTTCGATGAAATCAAGGGCAGTGCCGGGTTGCTCCACTTCGTGAGCGGAGAAGCTGCTATTCCCAGAATAGAGAGTCTGCTCCTTATAAGCGAAGCCAATTTTGAAAAGGCCAGAACCGATTTCTTCCTTGCTGAACACGGTGTTCACCCAAGAGGAGATAATAAATTAATTTCCTTTACGATTTCTGCAGCAGATATCGGCGCGGCAAGAGGTTATTCTGAACAGGTAAAAGACCTGATTCTTAATCAATTGCAGTATGAAAAAGGATTGCCTCCAGTTATTCTGTTTATGTTTAGACAGCTTCTTGTAAGAGCTACCCAGTTAAATCTGCAAGCGTGGCAAGAGATTCTGAGAAGAGATCTCGTAATGGTTCAAGAGAACCCCAAAGCAAGAAATGCGCTGGAGATAGAAACCGTTAAAGACATAGTTTCAGAAGCAGAGAAGGCGTTAGCAAAGGCTGAAGCCGATGCTCAAATCACAGATAAATTAAAAGTTGAAGTTGCATACATATTTGTGACCAATAGCCTTTTAAAGCCATCCGAAAAAACGGAAATTTTACATGCGATTTACCAGCTTGGGCTTGCTGAATCGGAAGAGGAAGTTCTAACAAGGCTTTCGTCAGGAGATGCTAGTTTCAAAAACAGTTTAGCCGATTTCGGCGTGACAGAACCCACATATCTGCTGTTGGCTGATAAGGCCAGACAAATGCAGGCTGCCAGAGGGGAATTTATTCTGGCGGAAGGCCTTTCACTTTTAACAAAAGAAAAAGCATCGGAAGCCGTGCAAAAACTTGCCGAAGCGAGGGAATTCTTGCAGCGAAACGGCATTGTCGGGCCATCTTATTTAAGAACTATTGCAAACCACGCAACGGCTCTCATTGCCCATGCTGATGGCCTTTCAAAAGAAAGAAAGGCTGGAACAGGCACGGGACAAATAGCTGCGTCTTATGAAACAGCGATGAAAGAGATAGGCGAACTTGCAAGAACTCATCCGGCGGGAATATTGAAAGCAACATACACGGATGCAAGCGGAAGCGAACAACGTTTAATGCGCCTATATGCAAAAGCTGCGACAGGAAACCGCGCGCTGACGCCGGACATATCCGCAGTCAGCGCCGTTCCCATTTTAGGCGCAAGAGATGCCTCTCTTTTTGAGTTAATGCATGTTTCGGAAAAAGAGCTGGCGACGGACGAAGGAAAGGCATGGCTTAAAAGGTGCCTCATGAGCCTTGGAGTTGATGGAACACTGTTGGGAGACAATATTTTAGACAAGCTCCACACCGGTGACTTTGATGGAAGGCTTAGAATATATTTAACTGCTGTTGATGTTGAATCCATAAAAACAACCGCCGAAGAAGCCTGGCTTAAAACAGCTTTTGGCGGCGGTCAAAGAGGCTCGCGGCGCGATGACAGCAATAGAAGGAAAGCCGGCGGCCATGAATCGCCATTTGAAAAATAGGATTATGGTAAAACCGGCAAATCAAATAAAGCAGTTCTTTGTGGAAGATGCCGCTTTGCAGGCAACTCTGCCTGTTGATGAAGAAACATGTGCGGATTCCTACGCGGACTGCGACCCCAACACTGCATCTTGTTTTCCGGAGTTTGCGACAAAGATTGGAGCATCGCTGTTTAATATCGGTATTGCTGCAATGGCCGGAGTTATCCCAACAGAACCGCCTGCGCAAATCGACATCGCGGTTCTAATGCGCGGGGCGGAAGAAAAAATCGTCATTGCAAAATCTTTTCCTTTAAAACAAGCTCTTTCCTCGCATTATGAACCTGCAATGACGGCTTATAAAAGAATTGAAACTTTTGCAGTCTCGACCGGCCAGATAAAGCTTCAGCTTATTGCCTTGCAGGGGCAGGTTGAGGTGATTCAGCAAATTATTTTTCACGCAACCGAGTTTGAAGAGCCCGATGCCGATAAACGTTATGAAGCCGTTTGGCTGGTTAAAGCCATCGCAGAAATTTCGCGAAAAACATCCGAATTTTCGGGAAAATATCAACATTCCGATGCAGATATCGCATCAGCCGCTGAATTTATTAAAGCGCAGGTTTTGCAGGCTGGAATTGAACTTCAACGCGCTGGAGTTGTCGGCGCAGGAAAAACTCCCAAAGCCGAAGAGATCCTCCGCGTTGAGAGATCATACAAAGCAGCCGCGGAGCTTGCCGTAAAAGCGGGCAATTACGTTGAAGAGACTCATGTGCTTAAAGCTCATCTCAATTTTTTAGTTAACATTGAATTGACGCTGACAGAAAACCATGCCGAAGCAGAGGCGCTGAAAGCCAAAATAGAAAGCATCTTCGGCCGCCTTGATGACACGCTAAGGCTGGAATCTCAAAGACTATTTGCTAACGGCAATTTTCTTGATTTAGCCGATATTTCAGTCCGCAGAGCGCAAATTATTTTAGAAGCCGCAAAGCTGGATGCCTTATACTGGGAAGCGGAGCTTCTTGAAAATGGAGAACAGCAGATTACTTTTAGATTCAATAGCGCGATGTCGGTTCTGGAGTTTTCCCAAAAATATTTGGCGGACGAACTGGAAAAAGCGGAATCCGCGCCCGGCCGAGTGGCAATTTTAACAAGATTATCGGAAATTCAAATGATCAGGCTGCGCGCTGCAATCGAACGGTATAAAGTTTTCGAAACAGCCGCAAATAAAGTCCGTCGTGAAAACGAAAATGCAAAAAGCACAGCTGCGATAAATATGCTGAATGAAGCGATTGAAAGATTCCGGGAAGATTTCACAGCCTTCCTAAGCCGGCAGAGGCTGGCCAGATATTCGGATAGAAAAAATATCGCAAAGGTATTTAAAGAACTTGGAATCGCCGTAACGACCGAAAATTTAATAGAGGCGCTGGCCGCGGGAAGAAGACCCCTCCATAACGAATTAATAGTGCGGGGCGTGCCCGAGGAATTATACGATAGGCTTGTTACCGAAGCGCAAGCCGTCTATAATGAGCGTTTCGGAATAGCAAGACCAAGGGCAGACTGGCATCAAAGCTACAGGACCGGGATGCGCCTTTCCGTAAAGCCTGCACGGACTGCCGCGGAAAGAGCCTCAAACCTGCAAATTTCAATTGACCAGCTTAGCCTCGCTAAAAAGCAGATGATCCAATCCGGCCAATATGACGATGCCGATGTAATCGGAGCATCGTTTCACTTTGCAAAGGCAATGAGGCTTAGAAGCATCGCGCTTGAAGAAATGAAAAAGGCCGAAAATGCAAGCGCAAATCTCGAAGAAATTCAGGGGGCAAGAAACGCCGCGCTGGAAACCCACCTTTTTTTAATGGAGGAGTTCCCGGAACAAACAATCGGAAGGCCGGAAGAAATGATTTTAGGCCATGACGGCGCGCTTGAAAATTATGATCGCGAAGTCCAGCTTCTAATCCGAACGCTTGCCGGAAAAGATCCTTCTAAAAATCCGGATATTGAAGATTACAGGCAGCTGATTTTGATTCAGGCTAAAATAATCGAAGCTAACGACATTAGAACCGCATGGGGACAGTCATGGCTTCTGAGAGCGTTTAGAGCTTTTGGAACAAATACCGAGCCAATGACTGCGAGCAAAAATACTTTGATGGCTGCGCTTGCGAATGGCGAGGCAGACGATGTTTTAAGGGAAATTTTTGGCGCAGCTGTTGGAAAAACCGATCAAATAAAATCAAATGCTGAAGAATATCTTACGACTGAATCAAGGCGGGCAAGCGTTCGAAATCCCAAGGAGAGGGGTTCCGCCGAAAGGCCTGCTAAAAGACCTCCGATGTGGTTCCACTAAAATAATTGGGCGGAGTCGGGTCTTTGTCTTTTAAATGCAGGTATATAAGAATCAAATTCACATGCAGAATAAAGAGAAGAAGAGCAAAAGAAAAATAAATGATGGTTTTTCCTGCCCCAAACACCAACAGCCAATTGCTAATTGCTATAATATATGATGCCGGAACGATCGCTTTTTTGAAATGGAGCCTTATTCCAAGCTCGTCCTTTTTTAAATTAGCGTATGCGACATTGAATTTTGCATACCAGTTATAAAGCGAGCAGAAACGGATGAAAATATATGCAAGAGCATAGAGTCCAAAGACAAAGCTGAATTTGCCGGCTATTATGACGGCTGCAAATCCGGCCAATCCGGCCATTTCCACCGCAAGGACAAATTTGCTTTCCCTATTGAATAAGAGCCTTAACATCCTCGAGCCTCCAGATCGATTTTCTGGCATTATCAAGCTGCTCGATTGCCAGCGGATATTTTCGATCTTTTTTAGGATTAAGATTTTTTTTCATAGTTTCAAGTTTCTTTAAAATCAGGCTTCTTCTTTTGAGCTCGTCTCCAATCAGCGCTCTTATTTTTTCACTGCGGAGTTCTCCGGAAAATTCGGACTTAAATTCATCCCCCACAATTTCAGGATTCGCTGATTTATTGAGCGCCGGTTTTCCTATCATAAACGATTCGAATCTGGCGGCAGTTAAAGCTTCCTCATCGGCCGCGTTCTCATCTTTTTTCAGCCCGAACCACGAAAGCATGATAGGATATAAATCGGCGGTTCGAAGCACGCCGATATTCCCGGCTGCAATATCCGGGCCCCGCATAAGCAAAGGAACCGTCATATCCTCTTTTATCAAAGAGCCGTGGGTGGCCGCCTTTTTCCTGAAAAATACGGCGCCATCAACTGCAACGACGAAAATATCGCCGGCGCGGCCGTCGTCAAAAATCTGGCCTAATTGCACAACGGAGTCCGGATAACTTTTATCCCATGTCTTTTCCAGCCATATTCTGTCGCTATAAACAGTTCCATCGCACATTTTTGAAACATTTTTTTCGTCGCAAATTTTCAAAGGATCGCAGTTTGAAGGCTTATAGCCAAAGTACGATCTGCCGCTGAAATCAATTTTACCGATTGTGCCGTGGCAGTCCGCGGAATAGACTTCAACGCGGTCGAAACCGTTACGCACGGCTAAAAGGCTCAAATCGGGCGAATTCTTAAGCAGGGTTATTACATCAACAGTTTTTTTGCCTTTAACCGGATATTTTTTCAGCCTGTCAAATGAAGGTCTGCCGTCCAGCAGATGACCAGCCAATGAGGCTTCGGCGTTGCCTCCCTTAAAATAGAGTTGAGCCGAAGCAACTCCGCGCTCGCTTACAAAAACATCGGCCTCTTTCTGCTTCGGGTTATTGGTACGCAGCACCAAACCTGCATTTTCAAGCAAAGGTTTGATATTAATTTTGCGCGAGACGTTATGCATTCCATGATCTGCCGTAACGACAATATATGTCTTATCAAAAATTCCCTTGTCTTTCAGGAGGCCGATAAATTTTCCCAGTTCGCCGTCGAACTGCTCCAAAACAAGCTCCGCCTCTTTTGATGCCGCTCCTTTTTTATGCTGCAGAACATCGGCGCTATATAACCCAACAAGAGTAAACCTTGGAATTTTTACAAGCGATTGTTTAAAAAGTTTTTTAACTCTTCTGAAAGCCCTTATGTCCAGCATCTCTTCCCTGTGAGTTATAAATACGTCGCTCAAAGCCATAAACGGAGAATGAGGATATTTCAGCTTCGCGCCGCGCGAAACCTCCGAATAGACAGACGCAGTCGGCTGCAGAGCCAGCTTTTCAAATATTGTAACCGGATATTTATCATCTGCATCGGGATTTAAAATAGCGTGAAGATTCCACATGTCATCGTTAACATCTTTATATGCGCCGCCGAGATAATCGACCCTCTTCTGCCTTGTTCTATCATACCATTGCAAATACGGAATCCCGCTTCTGCCGGCGAATAGTCCTGTGATAAAACTTTGATAGGCCGGAGCTGACGCGGATGGAAAGGTCGTAACAGCGCCGTCCGCATGCATTCCGCCATCCCAGAAATATTCTTTTAATATCGGAAGGCGCCCGTCATTTATCATTGAATACAATAACTCTTTTGGAACGCCGTCGAGGATGAATAAAACTGCGTATATGTCTTTGACATCCTCAGCGTGTGACGCCAAAGGGGATAAAAGGCACAAGGCTACGAATATGGCTCTAAGAAATTTCATAAAAGGCGAGGGAACCTCCTAACACTAATCAACCCTTAAGGTCAATGCTGCATTTCATTTAGTCAGCCGACGCTTTTCGCTCTTTGACATAATACCTTTTAGTAGACTCGCCTGCCAACAGGCAGGTAGCATGTTCTCCGCTCACCAACTGTTTGTGTCGCTCAGACTCGGCGACCCGCTATGGGACCAGCGTGGCGCGAACCTTCTCTCGGAGATCGCCCAACAACGGCTAAGCTTTGCAAAAAGGCGTTTAATCAAACTCTGTATCAAATAGGACTTGCCTTCTTGCAAA
>JACPAJ010000011.1:0-4823 GCA_016180865.1 Deltaproteobacteria bacterium | reverse complement strand
GCAAAGCCTAAGCCGTTGTTAGGGGCTCACATAGAGAGCTTTCACGCCCCGCTAGCCCAAGCGGGTCCCCGCCGATTAGATAATTCGCTCCGAACATCTACCTGCCTGCCGGCAGGCCACCCCTTGTCTCTCACTCAATGGTGACAAGCAGCAGGTGGGTGTGATGGCTTGAAGCTATATCGCGAAGCGGCAGAGAAGATCACACCGCGAGGCCTTCGGTCGCACTGCATGGTTTTCTCTAAGCAGTGCGATGCCGAGGACTGTCTGAGCCGAGCACTCAAGGCAGAACATTTAAATCTTGAGTGCTCGGCGAGTTCCGCAGGCAAGAAGGCCGAGTCGGCGGATGGAGTTAATCGAAATCCTAGATTCAAGCCATCACACCCACCTGCTGCTCGTCGCCCAAAAGGTATTATGTTAAGTTCAGACGAAGAAACCATCGGCTGGTCAATGCTGCATTTTATATTCGTGAAGTGCGGAAATAGGCGATTCGAATTTTACCGCCCGGCAACGTGATTTAGAAAGAACCTTTTTTAGCAGGCTTATTTTTCTTTTCAACTCCGCAACGCCTTCAAACCGCTCGTCTTGGAACTGCGTCTTATTTTTAGGGACAAACGGATTGACCGAAATTTTAAGGCCAACATCTGCTTTGTTCATTTCATTTATAAAATCCCCTATGGCCTCAATGTCTTTATCTGTTTCACCGGGCAAACCGATCATAAAATAGAGTTTAATCTGCTTTATCCCGTTAGACGATAAAATTTCGGCGGCCTTAAAAAACTTTTCGTCCGGAATATTTTTGCCGATTGTTTTTCTTAGGTTTTCGGAACCGCTTTCAGGCGCAAGAGTCACGGTCTTATGCCCGCTCTTCCGCAAAAGAGCCGCAATAGAAGGAGTCATCCGGTCCGCCCTTACTGAAGAAGGAGAAAACGAGCCCCCTTTAGAATGAATATATTCCGCAATCTCCTCAAAATCGGGATGTGCCAGAACATCTCCGCCGATAAGCCCGATTTTCTTGCGGTGCGGCAGGCCAAAATTTATCGCTTCCATGATTTCTTCTTTCGAAAATTGCTTAAACGGATGATAAATTATCGGCGCTGCGCAGAATCCGCACCGATGCGGACAGCCGCGCTGCATTTCCACAAGATGCATCGAGCCGAATTCGGTATTATTTGTCCAGACAGCGCTTCTGGCCGGTTTTTTTTCGGCAGATGAGGCTTCAAAATCGCCTGAAACAATTTTATCGCAGATTTTTTCAAATAATTTTGGATTCAGCGTTACAGCTGCCCCTCCCGCAATTATTTCCGGATATCTGCCTCCGCGTTCCGTTTTATCAACCGGAATATTAGATAACTCCAGAACCGCAGAAATATTTTTAAAATCATTTTCAAACGCAATAGAAAACGCGATTTTTTGAAATTCCGAAATCGGTTTTTGGCTTTCAACTGAAAGAACCGGCGTATTTGTCCGCTTATGCTCCGCAATCAGATTTTTTTCTGGCAAAAAGGCGCGTTCGCAAGCGGTATCTTCGCGCTCGTTTAACAATCTGTAAATATTATGCATTCCCAAATTCGACATGCCGACAAAATAGGTGTTTGGATAGACAAGGACAATGCTTCTTTTGCCGCCAAAGTCCTTTATAACTGTCCCCTCCTCTTCTCTAACCAGTTGTTTTAAATGGGATTTTATCTTCCACGACATATGCGGTGTATTATCAGCCACAATAAACAAACTATCAACAACTATTTACGCGGTGTATGCGGTGCCTGGCACCATTATATGATTTTTTCTATTGCCTATTTTTTAGGCAGTCATTATGAAGGGGCTGAATATGGAATTTATCGGAAATTCGAAAGCGGCGCTCTTGGCAGTGGCAAAGGCAAAAAATGCCGCCGGCAACAGCCTGCCGTGTTTGATTATCGGAGAAGACGGCGCCGGCAAAACCCGCCTTGCTCAAATTATCCATAAAACCGGCAGGCGCGAAGCGGAGCCTTTTATAATTTTCGATGCCGGCGCCGCTGCAAATATAGAGAAAGGCCTGTTCGGTTTCGTGAAAACATCCATTCTTGGAATCGAAAATATTACAACCGGCGCCTTGGATGCAGCGGCGTCCGGCACGCTTCTTATAAAAAATATTCACGCCTGCCCTCTTTACATGCAGCCGCAGCTTACAGCAACAATCGAGCTCGGCGGATATAAACCGGCCGGCTCAAATGAAACTTTGAAATCGCTCTGCCGATTTATTTTTACCCTGCCGGAAAATCCAGAAAAATATATAGACAACCGGCGTCTTCTGCCGGAACTTGTCCAGACATTAAACAGAAATGTGATAACGATTCCGCCTTTGCGCGATAGAGCGGAAGACATAGAGCCGCTGGCAAATTATTTTCTCACAAAGGCATCGGCGAATATCGGCCTCCCAAAGAAGGGATTAACCAAGCAGGCGGTTAAATTGCTAAAAAAATCGTCGTGGTTCGGCAATGCGGCGGAACTGCAAAAAGTGCTGCTTAACGCCTCGCTGAATTTTGATGATAAAATTCTCGACGCCCATCATCTGCAGCTCAAAATTGACGGCAACTGGCGGCCTCATACCGAAAAGCACCTTGAACAAATCGCGCTGGAGGAGCTGGTTGAAAAAAAGTTGCGGCAGTTTATGGATAGATTGGGGCGATATGAGGTGGAAAACCTGCATGGAACCATTTTGGAAAAAATCGAAAGGCCTCTGATAAAGCTTGTGATGGAAAAATCGAACAACAACCAGCTCAAGGCGTCCAGAATTCTGGGGATAAACAGAAATACGCTGAGGAGCAAGCTGCAAAAACTGGAGTTAATATGATTAAAGGCCTTTATGCAATAGTCGATAACGCTTTTTCGCCGAAATATTCCCATGTGGAGCTTGCGCATCTGGTTCTTTTGGGCGGCTGCAAACTGCTGCAGCTCAGAATGAAATCCACGGCCTCTTTATGGAGCCGGGAGGTTTATGATACCGCAAAAAAAATCATGGAGCTTAAGAAAAAATTCGAGTTCACTTTTATTATTAACGATTACATCGATGTTGCCGGCGAAGTCGGAGCCGACGGAGTCCACGTCGGCCCAAACGATGCGCCCGTTGCAGAAGCTAGAAAGAGGCTCGGCAAAGATTTTATTATCGGTTATTCTTCGTCCGGCGGCATTAATCTTGGCCTTGCTGCGGAAAGAAACAGCGCGGATTACATAGCCTTTGGCGCGATATTTCCAACCAAAGCCAAGGGCCCGAATCATCCGGTTCAGGGATTGGAGCGGCTGAAAGAACTTTGCCGAAAAGCTTCAAGGCCGGTTGTCGCAATCGGCGGAATCAATAAAACTAATATAGACAGCGTTCTTGCCTGCGGCGTCTCTTCTATCGCCATGATACGCGGAATTACCGAAGCGCCGGATATCGCGGCGGAAACAAAATGGTACGTTGAAAAATGCCGACAGTATTGACAATCGCGGGTTCCGACCCAAGCGGCGGAGCCGGAATTCAGGCCGACTTGGCTGTATTTGAAGCCTTTGGCGTAAGAGGGCTTTCGGCCATAACTGCCGTCACAGCGCAGACTAAAGATGAAGTTTTGGGTGTTAACCCGGTTGCGGCGGATATATTAAACCAGCAGCTTGCATCTGCTTCAAAAAATGCCTCAATCGATGCCCTTAAAATCGGGATGATCGGAAGTTCTGCAAACGTAATGGCAATCATATTATTCCTGCGCTCCCAAAATATTAATCATATCGTTATCGATCCTGTATTCAAATCGACAAGCGGAACTCCGCTGCTGGAATCGCATGCGTTGAAACTTTTCAAGGAATCGCTGCTCCCTCTTGCAACACTGATAACACCGAACACCGATGAAGCCGGCGTCTTAACCGGAATGAGAATCTGGAATGTCGGGACGATGAAAGATGCGGCGCAAAAAATTTATTCCGAAACGTGGCAGTTAAGGCGCGATAAAATCAAGCCTCTCTCCGTTTTAATAAAGGGCGGCCATTTAGGCGGCGATTCCACCGACGTCTTATTTGACGGCGAAAGTTTTAAAGAATTCAACGCCAAGCGCATAAACGTTCCCAATAAGCGCGGCACAGGCTGCAGGCTCTCTGCAGCAATAGCCTCAGGCCTTGCAAACGGCAAATCCACAACGGATGCAATAACCGCGGCAAAAAAATATGTGGAGGATTATATTCGCGCAGTCACAAGTTGCTTATAGGCTTTCATTAATTTTGCGGTAACGGGTCCCGGGGACGGGCTTTTTTTAGCGAGGCCTGTAACCTCGCGAACGGGCAGGATTTCTGAAGTTGAACCGGTTAAAAATATTTCGTCGACTCCTTTTAGATCCTCTTTATCCAAAGAAGCCTCTTTGCACGGAATATCAAGATTTTCCGCAAGGCCCATAATAACCCATCTTGTAATGCCGGGAAGGCATCCGTCGGAAAGCGGAGGAGTAAAGAGACGCCCTTTTTTAACTGCAAATAAATTAGTCGCTGTCCCTTCCAGAATAAACCCGTCCCTGCTTTGAAAAAGGCCTTCATCCGATTTTTTATCAAGCGCCTCTCTGCGCGCGATCATTTTTGTGAGATAATTCGTCGATTTAATTTCCGCAACCTCGGGATCGTCGGCAAAAACAGATTCGATAAGCGCGACTTTTGCTCCGTTTCTATAGACTGCATCCGGCCTGCCGATAAAGGGTTTTGCAAATATGGTGAAATTGGTCTTTGTTTTCGGCGGCCTTGCAAATCCCACCGAAAGGCCTATCAGGCTTACATTTACGCGGACATAAGCCTCTTTAACTTTATTGGCGTTTATTGTTTTTATC
>JACPAJ010000010.1:4111-20658 GCA_016180865.1 Deltaproteobacteria bacterium | reverse complement strand
TATACTTACTATAATTGCATGATTTATAAAGCTCTTTTATTACCTCCTTGACATTTCTTTCCAGTTTCTAGTATCAATGCCTTCGTTTTATTTTGGGCAGATAGCTCAGTCGGTAGAGCAACGGACTGAAAATCCGTGTGTCGACGGTTCAATTCCGCCTCTGCCCACATTTTGAACGCGAAGCGTTCAAAATGTGCCCGCCGATGAAGTAGTGGCGGGCTCATTGCACAAAACAAATGGGGGAGCGGTAATTTAATTACCACTCCCCCAGATTTTTTCATCGCTCCCAATACTATTATCGGCTAATTTCGAAATAAGTTGCTTAAAAAATCATAACTGTATGATTTTATTAAACTATTCGCCAGCGCTTATTATTATCTCGTCAAGTTTCCATTAAGTGTCGGACACTTATCGTCGATTTTCCTCAATAAGTGTCCGACACTTAGTTAAGTTGCCCCCTTTTTAAATTGCTTTTAAAATATATGGTTGTTAAAACTAATTTCAAAATGGATATCAGAAAACTTGCAAAATTAATTAGCGGCATAGAATCCCGGGAAAAATCGGCGCTGCAGGAGCTTTCGGACCTCGTAAACGATATGGGGCCATCCGGCGGTAATGTGCGTGTGATCGGCATAACAGGGCCTCCCGGAGCCGGCAAATCGACGATCGTTGATGGCATGATAAAGATTTTGCGGCAAAACGGTGCAAAAGTGGGAGTTGTTGCAATCGATCCATCCAGCCCTTTTTCAGGCGGCGCGATTTTGGGCGACCGGATTCGAATGCAGGAACATGCAAGCGACAAGGGCGTTTTTATACGTTCGGTCGGCAGCCGCGGTTCGCACGGCGGGCTTTCTCGCGCCACGCGCGATATTGTCCGCGCGATTTCGGCGTTTAGATTTGATTATGTGATAGTCGAGACTGTCGGCGTCGGCCAGACAGAACTTGATATTATGGAAATCGCGGATGCGACCATAGTTGTGCTTGTGCCGGAATCCGGAGATATGATTCAGACGATGAAAGCGGGCTTGCTGGAAATTGCAGATATATTTGTCGTAAATAAAGCGGACAGGGCCGGCGCAGAGCAGATGCAAAGCTTTTTGAAAGGGATGTTTGACGGCGGCGCAGGATTTGACGCAGAAGCAATTAAACATCATGGAATGGATGCTGTAAAAGGTAAAAGAGCAGGGGATGGAACACCCATTCGTGAAATTCCTGTTTTGCTTGCCGAGGCTAATAAAGGCGTTGGACTTGCTGAACTGATGGATGTTGTTAAAGAGAAGTTTGAATTTATTAAAACCGATTCGGTCATCAAAGCACGAAAGCAAAAATTAAGACTTCAGGAATTTTTAGAAATATGCACGGAGGAATTTAAAGCAAGGCTTGCCGAGGCAATGGAGCGCGACAAAAAACTAAAAATTCTTGCTGCCGAAATCGAAACCGGCAAAAAGAATTCCTACGAAGCTTTGAAAGTGATTGACAAGTTGGTGAGGTTTGGGAAATAATAATGCATCTGTTGTAGATAATAGGCTGTTCAAAAAAGCCCAGATGCAAGGCGTTCAACGAGACCCGACTAAGACGTACCTTAATGGTGCGTCGCAGGAGCGGTCGAGGGGGACAACGCCGCAGATGGGTTTTTTTGAACAGCCGTCAGGCGGGGTAGCTCAGCGGTTAGAGCAGTGGATTCATAACCCACCGGTCGACGGTTCGATTCCGTCCTCCGCCACACATTGGGGTCAGGTTTAAACCTGACCCCAAAACTATGAACATATTTGACGCGACAATTCTCGGTATAGTTGAAGGGCTGACCGAATTTCTGCCGGTTTCTTCCACCGGCCACATGATTCTGGTTTCATCGCTTCTTAAGCTGCAGAATCAGGAGTTTTCAAAAACTTTCGAAATTGCGATTCAGCTTGGGGCGATTTTTGCCATCGTGTCGCTGTACGCCCGCAGGTTTCTTTGCAATGTGGCACTTTATAAAAAACTTTTCGTTGCTTTTCTGCCGTCCGCTGCAGTCGGCTTTTTCGCTTATAAAATAATCAAAGCTTATTTGTTTAATTCGGTTGTGGTATCTGTGGCGCTTGTAATCGGCGGAATCATCCTTATTTTGCTGGACAAGAAAGTTGTTAACGGCGCTCAAAAACATCTCAATACGGAAAATATACCGTACAAAAATGCTCTTCTGATAGGCGTGTTTCAAAGCATTTCCGTAATTCCGGGAGTGTCCCGCGCTGCGGCCACAATTATCGGCGGAGTGTTTAACGGTTTTGATAAAAGGCAGGCGACTGAGTTCTCGTTTCTGCTTGCTATTCCAACAATGTTTGCCGCGACGGGATATGATTTATTGAAAACGCCGGTCCATCTTACAGGCCATGAATTTCTGCTTATCGGAATTGGCGGAATTGTTTCGTTCATTTCGGCGTGGATTGCCGTAAAATTATTCCTTCGCTTGATCGAAAAGCACGGTTTTATGATTTTTGGATATTACCGCATAGCGCTGGGGCTTCTATTTTTGTGGTTCTTTGGTTTTAACTTGACATAATTATTCGACGCACTAATATCCATATCATTCAACAATAACCAAAAGTCCTGCCCGTCGGCAGGGAAGGAGGAACTTATGCCAGACAATGAAAAGCCAGTAAATGTAATGAAGCCGCTGGATCCGTGGGCGCCGCTTACGCAGGAATGTATCGACCTTATAGAAAAAATCCCCGAATCGTGCGGCAAAGGCCCGGTGGATAAAACCGGCCGCCCCTATGTGGATTATTTTGAAAGATGCCAGAAGCCGATCGATGAAGCCGCAAACTGTTTAGAAACTAAATCGGCAGCTAAGTGTCTGCCCTCCGAAAGCAGATGGTCCAATGAGCTGCCAAAATTTCTTAATCCATATTTTAAGCTGGCCGAAATGCTTAAGGATCCGATTAAAAAGCTTGGTTTAGATGAGGCCTTTAGCCTAGCCTCAGCGCTGAGAAGCGTATTTTTGATTTCAGTTGCGCGTTGTGAACCTGCGTTGATCGAATCCGTGGTAAAATTTATTAGCAACCTCAATTTCTTGGAGGTGGAGAAGCTTGCAGGCTATCTTGAAAAAACACAATGGACAGATCTTACAAAAAGGTTGGGAGTTGGATTTAGCAATAAAGCTGCAACCCTTCTGCTTGTAAAGGTATTTGCGCTGCAAAATCCCGCTAAATCTTCGGATGAACTGTTGGACATGGCCTTCAACTATTTTCCTCCTGAGCCTCTGGGGCCGGTGAAGTATTAAAATTTTTAGCAACTATTTTCACCAATCTGCGATAATAGGGATGAATGGAAAAACCTATTACAATCAGCCCGGAACACCAGCTGGCGGCTGCTGAAGCTGTCAGAAATTTCTATGCCGAAAACGGCTATGTTTACAGCGAGTTAGTCTCTGTGCTGATGCCCGGTGCGGACGAAGATTTTGCGTATCAGGTAGCCGAGGATATTAATTTGGACGGAATCATAGATGAATCTCTGCAATATTCCAAAAAATATGGCCGTCACTGCGAAGCCTTCCGGCAAAATCTGGCGCACTCTTCTCCTTTTACTGCAAGGGTTAATCGTCTCCTGCCTGATGCTGAATATTCCGGTGCGGAGACGGTACAATTAATGAGAGCGATTTGTTCGGAAAAAGAATATCATCCTTTTCCTCTTGAGAGCGCCGAACCAATACCAACTCCGCAGTTAATAGTGGGCGCGCAGAACACTTTTTCTACCGGAAATATCCGGTGGGATTGGTACATTGTGTGCATGTTAATACATACGCCATGTGATGGAGGTCTGTTTAATGGCGGAAAAGATGCGCAATCGTGTGAAGATGGAATCAAGGCAGCAGCAGGCTGTTTAGATTATATCGAAAGTAATTTTAAAACAAGATGGTGGCAGACAGCTTATTATCATATCAACAAGCTCTTTGAAAAGGGCTGTGCAGTCCCAACGGAAGTTTCAAGAATGTTTGAAGAGACGCTTATAAAAGATTTGGCGTTATTTTCAGATTCCTGGCTTATTAAACAAAAACTGGCGACATATTTTATTGCAGTAGGACGGCCTCTTGAAGCAGTGCCGTATATAAAAGATTACTTGGATGCCGCCGGCCCCAAGAAAGGTTGTTATTTCTTGTATTTCAGAAATCTGCTTGGCGTAGCTTATTATAAAGCAGGGAAGTATGATGAGGCGCTGGCTGTTTTTAAACGGCTGGCAGAGGCGGATAAAAGTAACAGACCGATGATTTATTATAATATTGCGGCATGTTATGTCCAGATGGGCGATTTTGATAGTGCGTTGACATATCTGGAAAAGATTGAAGGTACATTTGAAGATTGGGCATTGAAAGTTGTGGGGCCCGTGGATGTTAAGGATGAGGAAACTTATCTGGAATTCAGAGAGAAGAGTGTAAGCCTGTTTAAAGATAACAATTCTAAAGGCGCTCTTGTGTATGCTTTAAAGGCCGTACTGCTTAAATCAGATGATAATATTTTGCAGTACAATGTAGGGGTGTTTTATAAACAAATCTAGAGAGGGCTGCTCAATTAATCCCCACGAACAAATATTACTGGGATTATTTAGGAAATGCCTACTTTAAAGTAGCAAGATATCAAGATGCCATTAGGGCTTGTAAAAGAGCAATAATGCTTGATTCAAAATATGGGTGGGCGCATAGAAATCTTGGAGCAAGTTATCATGGAAATGGAGAGTATGATAAGGCAATGGAAGAGAGCGCTTTAGCTGTGAAATATGCCGGTAATAACGAAGCTCTAAAAACAAGCGCATTAACATCTCTTTGGGAGGCTTACATAGCTCAGCAAGAGAGCAGAAAGAAACCAATAAAGGCGGAAAAATCAGAAAAGGTTAAAAAGCCTAAAAAAAATCCCAGTACGATTAAATGGAATTATTAGGATCACCTTTCTCCAGTTTTCGCTTTACTATAACGTCATAGCACTATACCTATTAGGAAGTGGTGAAAAATGTGAACTTTGTCATTGCGAGGAGCGTTAGCGACGAAGCAATCTCCCGTTAACCAATTGATTTCATGAGATCGTCGCGCTCGTCCGCCTCAGGCGGACTCGCTCGCGATGACAACGCTCATTTTTCACTAGTTCCATAATTATGAAACCAGTTATCGCCATAGTCGGCCGGCCTAATGTCGGCAAATCAACGCTTTTTAACAGGCTCATTAATAAAAGGCGCGCGATTGTTAATGATACTCCGGGCGTAACCCGCGACAGGCTTTATGCGGAGGCCGACTGGTGCGGGAAGAAGTTCACCCTTATCGATACCGGCGGCCTCGCCGAAGGGGACGAAAAAAGCATCGAGGCGCAGATGAAGAAACAGGCGTTTGTAGCAATCAATGAAGCCGATCTGGTTGTGTGCGTATTCGACGGCCGTGAAGGGCCGGTCCCGCTGGATTCGTATATCATCGGGCTTTTGCGCAAAGCCGGAAAAACAGTTGTCTATGTTGTAAATAAGGTGGAGCGCAAATTAAATGAGGCTTCCAATTTATTTTACGAGCTTGGAATTAAAGAAAATATTGTCGCCTTATCCGCAGAGCACGGGCTCGGAATAGATGATCTGCTGGATGAGGTTGTAAAGACTATGGATCCCCGTTTTCACGGGGATGACAAACAGATTATTGAGGGAGAGGGGGGCAGCGCAAATAAACCGCGAGTTGCGATTATCGGCCGGCCAAATGCCGGCAAATCAACGCTCATCAACCGTCTTGCGGGATTCGAGCGGGTGATAGCGCATGAAACGCCCGGCACTACGCGCGATACGGTCGATATCGAAATTAATTTTAACGGCCGGCAGTATATTTTTGTCGATACGGCGGGCTTGCGCAAAAAGGGAAAGACAATCGAAACGCTCGATAAATATTCCGCCATTAAAACGCTTGATGCGATTGCACGGGCGGATGTCGCACTTTTGATGGTCGATTCTAACGAAGGATTTACTCATCAGGATTCCGCGCTTTTAGATCACGCGTATTCCGAAGGAAAGAGCGTAGCCGTATTATTTAATAAATGGGACGCGCTTAAAACCGATGCCGAGGAGCTGGCAGAATTTTATTCCAAGAAGCTTTTGCCGTTGCACCGCGTTCCGTTTTTATGTATATCGGCAAAAAAAGGGGAAAATATAGAAGCGGTCTTTGACGAAATCGACCGCATCTATGCCGCGGGGAAAAATAAATTAAAGACGTCCGAGGTTAACGAGATTCTCGAAGATGTCGTTGAAATGCATAATCTCCCCACTTACCGCGGCAAATCGGTAAGGCTTTATTATGCAACGCAGGTTTCGGTTCAGCCGCCTGCTTTTGTTGTTTTTACAAATCAGCCCGATGGCGTGCATGAGAGCTATAAGAAATATTTGATAAATAAATTGCAGGAAGTTATCGGCACAGGGGTGCCGATAAGGATAAAGTTCAAGAGAAAATGACTATGGGTATTGCCCGCGAACTGGTCAACTCGTATAAAGATCACGATTGTTTGAGCCTTGCCGCGAATATCTCTTTTTTCTCGATCCTCTCTTTAATTCCTTTTTTAATGATTACAATGTCCGTTGCAGGCTTTGTGCTGGGCTCTTCGCAGGAGCTTTTTGGGCTGATAATTTCAACCGTTACCGATGTTCTGCCGCAGGGGAAAGACGAGCTTGCCGCAAATCTGAATAAAATTATTTCCGGCAGAACGAAGGTGGGCGGAGCCGGCGTTGTTTTTCTTTTTCTTATCGCCTCGCTCCTTTTTTCAAGCATAGAGCACGCGCTGGACAGGATTTTCCAGAGCGTTAAAAAGAGGAATTACTTCCACTCGAAAATTATTTCAATCCTGCTTGTGTTCGGCATGATTTCGTTCCTTTTTCTGCCGACAGTAGTCCGCCTGTCTCAGACCGCACTGGCGACCGTTGATATCCAGATACCGCTGGGCAGCATTGCAACCAGCAAAATTTTTATTATTATGATGATGATTGCGTCATTTGTTCTGGCCGTGATGATTGTGCCGAGCCACGATGTCAAGCTGAGATTCGCCGCAATTGGAGGCGTCTTTTTTGCAGTCGGAATTGCTGTGGCAAAATTCATCTTCAGATGGTATATTGCAAACTCTTTTGGAAGGTATAATCTGATATACGGCTCTTTGGCTGTAATGGTCATTTCGATTTTGTGGATATATTATCTTTCGAACGTTTTTTTAATCGCGTCTGAGCTTGTGGCAGTACTGCAAAGGAGATATTTATGCCAGAACAACGGAGCCAGTGGAAGTCGCGGATAGGCTTTCTGATGGCGGTGATAGGATCTGCAATAGGCCTCGGCAATATCTGGAGGTTTCCGTATCTAGCTTACCGCAACGGCGGCGGCGCTTTTTTAATTCCGTATTTTATTGCGCTTTTTTCCGTAGGCATTCCATTGATGATGCTTGAACAGGGGACCGCTTGCGTTTGCAAGGGTTCGCAGGCGCTTTGAGTTTGGCGGATGGTGGATGGTGTCGTTCGTCACTTTTGGCATTCTTTTATATTATTGCGTTGTTTTAGGCTGGTGCACGAATTACTTTGTCTATTCCTTCGGTTTGGATTGGGGGGCAGACACGCAGGCGTTTTTTGAAAAGAGCTTTCTGGCCGTCTCAAGCGGTCCGTTTGATATCGGCGGCATTCGGCCAACAGTCCTTTTTGGCGTGGCGGCGATCTGGTTTATAAACTGGTTCATCATATACCGCGGCGTCAGCAAGGGAATCGAGCTTGCGAATCTTATTATGATGCCGCTTCTTGTGATTATTATGATAGCGCTTGTTGTCTGGGGCGCAATGCTTCCGGGAGCTGTGGAGGGAATTAAAGCGTACCTTACGCCTAACCTCGAAGTTCTCAAAAATCCTTCCGTATGGGCCGACGCTTTCGCACAGATATTTTTTACGCTGTCGCTTGGTTTTGGAATAATGATCGCGTACTCAAGCTATCTTCCATCCACATCCCCGATAAAAAAGAACGCTTTTATATCGTGCCTTGCAAACTGCGGATTTGAGATATTCGCCGGTTTTGCGGTTTTTTCGGCGCTTGGATTCATGGCTGTTAAAAGCGGAGTGCCCGTTACGGAAGTGGCTAAAGGGGGCCCCGGCCTTGCTTTTGTAACGTATCCTCAGATTATAAACCAGCTTCCCTACGGAAAAAATCTTTTCGGCATTCTCTTTTTTATGGCGCTGATTTTTGCCGGCATAACATCTTCCATTTCGATTTTGGAGGCTTTTATATCCGGCCTTATAGATAAATTCGGGTGGTCCAGAAAAGCGGTTGCTTCTATTGTATGCTTATTGGGTTTTTCGGCGAGTTTAATTTTTGCAACGCGCGCGGGATTATACTGGGTCGATATCGTCGATTATTTTTTGAATCATTATGGATTGCTTGTAGCCGGCCTTCTCGAGACAATTTTAATTGCGTGGATTTTTAAGGCCGAACGCTTAAGAACCCACATTAATTCAGTCGGCTCCTCGCTCGGGCGGTGGTGGGTTTATGTTGTTTCCATATGGATCCCGCTGATTCTCGGAGTTTTGCTAGCGGCGGATATTTATAAAAACGTTCGCGAGCCCTACAGCGGATATTCGTGGAACGCGTTGATCTTCATCGGCATCGGAAGCATTGTTGTGAATTTGTTTATTGCCGCTGTCCTTACAAGGATAAAGTGGAAAAGGGTTGTTGACGATAAGTGAGCGCACTTGTCATTGCGAGGAGTCCGCCTGCGGCGGACGACGTGGCAATCCCATGGAATCAATTGTTTACACGAGATTGCTTCGCTAACGCTCGCAATGACAGGTCGCTTGAAATGTGAAGGTAGTGTTAGTTACCCTAATTCCTGGCGGATGACTTCATAAACACCCCGTTTAATAAGATAATCCGTGTGCGTGTATCCTCCGAGCTCGATATTTTTAATATGCTTTGCTGTAGGCTCCATCTCCAGCCTGCTTCTGCGGGATGGGACAACTTCATCATCGCGTGAAAAAATAGAAACGGTGTACACGTTCGGAGGGATCGGATTTTTCTGCAGCATCTGCATAAAGCGGGAATTGGGCTTCATCTGCCACACGCTTTTGGAAATAAGCCCGATGACCGTAAGCGTTGCAAAAAACGCAAGCCTTAAGCCCCGGTGGGGAGTTCCAAGAGTTATAAGCGTATGGACATATTTGTCGCCGCCAAGCATGGATACGTAATATCTGCCTATAAGGCCGCCCTTGGAATGGCCGATGATCGCCATTTTGCCGATATGGTAGCGTTTATCCAGCGAATCTATTTTATTTTTTACGATTTCGGCAAGCTCATCGATTCCTTTTGAATTAAGCCGTCCGAGGAACCCACCAAGGTTTATTGAGAAGACATCAAAGCCGTCCATGCGCAGCCGCTTTTCCAAGATTGACACGCTTCTGCGGGTTGTGGCAAATCCGTGGATTAATAATACAAGTTTCAAATCCTTTTTAGTGAAATCGGTGATTTTTTCAACTGTATTTCCCCTTGTTGTGAAATGAAGATAAATTCCCGCATCGCGGAAATTATTTTTTAGCTTATTCCAGTAACTTTTTATGATGTTTCGCATCCATCCAAATGATAGCACGATTCCCAAATTTTTCCCAACCGAAATTGTCGGGGAGTTGAAATCACTAATTCCTTGCGGTTTTAAAATATATTCGTAAAATAGCCTTTAGTCATGTCTCAGCAAATTTCACCAAGAGAAGAGCTTTTGAAGATTCAAAAAAGCCTTTGGAAGCGAAACAACGAAATAATCAATAATTCCATCATCGTAAAAGAGGCCGATTTTATGAAGTACGAGCGGAAATATAAAACGGCGGTTGCAAACTATGAACGGGTTGCGACCCACGATGAAATGCTTTCGGCCATAAATGAAGCGAGACTTGTCTATGTCGGCGATTATCACACCTGCAACCAGAGCCAGCGTTCTTTTTTAAGGATTTTAAAGGCTGTCATTCCGCAAAACCAGAAGGCTGTTCTTGGATTGGAGCTTATACACAAGCGTCATCAGCCGCTGCTTGACGATTTCACCGCCGGAAATATCGACGAAAAGGTGTTTTTAAAAAAGATCGGCTTGAGGCAGCACTGGGTATTCGACCTCTGGGCGAATTTTAAACCGCTTTTTGATATTGCAAAATATTATAACCTGCCGGTTGCGGGAATCGATGCCGCAGGCGTTAAAGCAGGGCTTAGAGAGCGGGACGAAGCAACGGCGGAGCGGATCGTAGAACTTTTGGGCAAATATCCGGAACATAAATTATTTGTGATGATAGGAGATCTGCATCTGGCGCATCTCCCCGAAATTGTCCGTTCGATGTCTGCAGGAGATGAGCTTAAGGATGTTATTCTTTATCAGAACAGCGATGCAATATACTGGAAACTGGCGGAGCAGGATCTGGAGCACCGCGTGGAAGTCGTTAAAATGAGCGAAAACGAATTTTGCAGGATGCATACGCCGCCGATTGTCTGCCAGCAGTCATATATAAACTGGCTTGAACATGAAGAAGGGGAGATAGATTTTTCCGATTCGCGGACCTCTTTTCTGGAGCTTGTCGACCATATATCCAAGTTTCTGGAGATAGATCTGGGAGAGGAGCGCGAAAAGGTGGATGTCTATACGTGCGGGGATCTTTCTTTTTTCGGCCAGCTGGAAGAGAGCGGAAAATTCAGCGCTTCGGAGCTGAAATCTTTAAAACGCCAGATACTTGCAAGCGAAAGCTACTTTATCGCCGAAAAAAGAGTCGTCTATCTTGCGAATCTTTCGATCAATCATGCCTCCGAAGAGGCGGCGCATTTTATAAAACACGTTTGTTCCGGCCCGGAGCGCAAAAGAACGCCCGAAGACGCTTTTTTCGCCAATGTGCTTCATGAAGGGCTTGCATTTTTCGGTTCAAAGCTGATCAATCCGAAGCGAAAATGTTTTCATAAGAAGGAGTTCGAAAGCCTGATAGCATATTTTGAAACAATCCGCGTTCCGCAGGATAGGAGGCTTGAATTTGAAACCGCCTGCATAGTCCTTGAATTTTTAAAAACGGGAAAACGCGATCTTTCGAACCGGAAGATCATAAGCGCGTTGAAACCGGATCTCTTTTTTTCTGCAACCCACGGCCTTGGTTACATGATAGGCGACAGGCTTTTTTACGCAATGATGGCCGAACGGGTCGATAAAAATTTTATCAGGCAGCTTTTTTACGATTCATGGAGAGAAGAAGGAGAAGCTCTGACCGCCTATTATGATCTGAATAAAAAACTGAAAAGCGTTAAAATTCCAAAGAGGATGTAGTTTACTTGTAATATTCCATTCCTAAGTGGGTTATCTGCTCTTCGCCCATTAAATAACGGAGCGTATTTTTAAGCTTCATCTCCTGAATGAAAAGATTGTTTTCGGCATAAAGCCCCGGCGCAACCATCGGCGATTTAAAGTAGAAAGAGAGCCATTCCTGAATCCCTTTCAGGCCGGCCCGTTTTGCAAAATCGCTGAAAAGAGCGAGATCAAGCACAAGCGGCGCGGCCAGAATTGAATCGCGGCAGAGGAAATCAACTTTTATCTGCATTGGGTAGCCCAGCCAGCCGAAAATATCGATATTGTCCCATCCTTCTTTATTGTCTCCGCGCGGAGGATAATAGTTTATTCTGACTTTGTGGCAGAAATTGCCGTAAAGCTCAGGATTGACATCCGGCTGAAGGATGGTTTCAAGAACGCCGAGCTTCGATTCTTCCTTTGTTTTGAAGCTTTCGGGATCATCAAGAACCTCTCCATCGCGGTTGCCTAAAATATTCGTTGAGAACCAGCCGTTGAGCCCCAAGAGGCGGGATCTCAGGCCCGGAGCAATAATTGTCTTAAGAAGCGTCTGGCCGGTTTTGAAATCTTTTCCGCAAATAGGCGAGTTTGTTGCGTTTGCAAGCTCCTGCATTGCCGGAAAATCGACCGTTAAGTTCGGTGCGCCGTTTGCAAACGGCACTCCGAGTTTCAAAGCAGCGTAAGCATAAAGCATGCTCGGCGCAATATTTGGGTCGTTTGCGCGCATTCCAGCTTCAAATTTTGCAAGGCTTTCATGGACCGGCTGCTGCCTTAAAAATATTTCGGTTGATGCGCACCACACGACTACCAGCCGCGAACAGCGGTTTGTATCTTTAAATCTGCGGATATCTTCCATTATCTGATCCGCAAGTTCAGCTTTTGTGCGTCCTTCTTTTACGTTGGTTCCGTCAAGTTTTTTAACGTAGTTTTTATCAAACACGGCGCGCATCGGTTTGATTGCCGATAAAAAAGGCTTAAGCTGATCGCAAATTTCTTTTTTTAGAACCCCGGCTTTAACGGCGGCTTCATAAGAATTGTCCGGGATCGGATCCCATGTTCCAAAAACTATGTCGTCAAGATTCGCCAGCGGAACAAAATCTTTCACCAGCGGAGAGCGATGATCTGTCCTTTTGCCAAGGCGGATATGCCCCATCTGGGTCAATGAGCCGAACGGCTTTCCGATGCCTCTTCTTACGGCCTCAACTCCAGCCATAAACGTGGTTGTAACGGCTCCGTTGCCAACAAGCAATATGCCGAGTTTTCCGGCTGGTTGTTCTATTTTTACTCCTGTGGTCATATAAAAACCTCCTAGCTAACCGTTAAACTTAATGAAGTAGGGCCTATAACATGGCCATTGCATTTTGCAATAGTTAAAAAATAGTTAAAATATTTAGCAACTTTTTTTGCAAAGGCGCGATAACAGTAGTAGATATGATATTAAAGGTTATACAGTCGCTAATTTCGGGCTCTGCAAAGCAGGAGGGCGCAGGGGGAAGCCTTCAGAGCGGAAAGCTGGTGGACATTGCTCATGAGGCAATGCGCAGGGATGCCGAAAGCTTGGACGGGCTGATAAAATTAGGCCAGCCGGTTGTCGACCGTAAAAAATTAAAAGACAGGATAAGAAAGAAGGTTAAAGGTTCGATAGCGAAAGAATTTGACGATGAGGATGTCGTCGATGAAGTTACTGAAAGAATAGCCGATGCCGCCGAATTCGATCCCAATTTCGGCAAAATGTTCGACGATTAAACTTCTTTGGATTCAGCAGCCTGCAGCAGCTTTTTCCGGCCGTGCGTGCCTAATAATATAAATCCTAAAATTGTCCACAAGCCGGCGCGGACTCTTCTGATAATTTGTATGGTCAGTCCGATCGACGGAGAAAAATGCAGGAAATATAATATTCCGCTGTAGGCGCTTTCCATGATTCCAAGCGAACCCGGTATGAACGTAAACATGAAATTAATGACAGGCGCCGCCGCGCAGAGCAATAGCGCTGTTTTAAGGCCGAAAGCATCGCTTACGGCGTGTCCGACGATGAATATTTCAAATATTCCAAGAGCTCTTCCAAAAAGATGAGAGAGGAGGGCGGCCCAAAACCCTCTTTTATTCTTTTTGTAGAAATCCTGGATATGGCCGTCCACCTCTTCGAATTTTTCAAGAGTGCTTGTGGAAAACGTTTTTTTGATTCGTAGCCTCTTTGTGATGCTGGCAAGGAACGTAAAAAGGCCTTTGCGCTGATGGATAAAGATAAAACCG
This sequence comes from Deltaproteobacteria bacterium, assembly GCA_016180865.1. GTDB lineage: Bacteria > UBA10199 > UBA10199 > 1-14-0-20-49-13 > JACPAJ01. Next base: position 7,097 of record JACPAJ010000010.1, on the reverse strand, counting down.
ACGAAGGCCACCGCGATAGCCAGCACAATGGGGAGGCCGTATTTGATGTTTTTCGGCAAAAATTTCAATTCGACAAACGCAGCTGCGGTTCCTATCAGTATTATAGCAAGAGTGGAAATCGAATGAAGCGTCCTATCGACGACAACGGAGGCCGCGGCTTCCGTGAAGGGATATCTATGTTTTAAAAAATAGGCTCTGGCCGGATCTCCAGCCACAAAATTAAGCGGCGTCAGCGTGTTGAGCGATTCCCCTATAATTTTTATTTTAAATAGCTCTCTAAAACCCATTCGTCCGCTGAGACGCTTTAATATTCTCGACCATGCCAACGTGTAGAGACAGTACCATAGAAAAGAGATCAAAAGCGCCGGAATGATCCATAAACCAACTTCAGCAATGTGGTCTAATATCTTTGAGGGCCCCATTTTGTAAATGAGGGACGAAAAAATCGAAATTCCTACGATAGCGAATACATAGCGCGCTATCATTTTTAGTATAGAAGGTTTTTTTAATGTTTCTTCCGCAAGTTTCAGGTCCTTTTGCGTGTCCACCTCAAGCCAGCCTATTTTGCTTAAATCCGCAATAGAGATGTCGTGGCCTTTTTCGGCCATGTGTCCGATTATTGCCTCGACATTCGCCGATTTGCCGTAGGCTTCATAGGAAGCTGCAAGCGCCTCCTTGTAGGATTTGAGTTTAGCATTTGGGATGAAGGAGGAGCCGATATATCCGCCGTCGTAATCCGAAAGAGTCTTGCTGATCTGCGTGAGGCGGCCGGATTTATCTTTTTTTATCTTCATGTCATCCGGACCGAGTTTCCTATCAAAGTCGCACGCAATGGTAAGCCCATTGAGCTTTGTGAGGTATTTTTTCAGCAGTTTTTTGGGATAAATGTGGTCTGCATTCACAAGAATAAAGTCCGTGTCCAGAAAATCGGTTGCAGCCATGATCGTGCGCACGCTTCCTTCGTGAAAATGCGGATTATTGAATATGCGCAGAGGTTTTTGCTTATATTCGGATAGATGCTCGGTTAAAATTTGCGATTTATACCCCGTGACGATGCCGATCTCCGTTATTGAAGGGTGATTTAAATAATCCAGAACATAATCGATTAAAAATTTGCCGGCGATTTTGACCATGGCCTTAGGCCGGTCGGTCGTCAGTTCTCCGAGGCGGGTGCTTCTTCCGGCAGCAAGGATAAGTACCTTCATAGTTTAAAGCTGCAGCGTTTTTATTAAATCGTTCAGCGCATTAATAGTAGGAACTTTTCCGCAGTGTTTTTCGAAATCTATGGCGTTAAATGTCCCTGTTTTGCCGATAAAATTTATGCCGTATTCTTTTGCGCGGTCCGCGTCTTTTAATGAATCGCCGATAAAGGTCATATCTTCCGGTTTGCAATCGAATGTCTTGCGCACATGCTCAAAATGATCGCGCCCTTTCGAGAAATTTTTTCTCCAGCCTAACACCATGTCGAATTTGATGGCGGTTTTATTTATCAGATCATCAACCAGCTCCTGAAAATTATTTGACGAGACGACGGTTTTTATTCCGCTGTTTTTCAGGCGCGTTATGGTCGATTCCGCGTCATCGAACGGCTTTTTTGAAAGATACGTTTTTTTCTTGGTTTCCTCATATTCATTGACTGCAGCTGAATTGCGGGCGTCTTTTGGATGGATGATTTCTATCTGGTCATGAAAGGGGAGGCCGGACGTTTTTATATATTCTTTGCGCGCCAATTCCTTTCGCATGCCGAAATGCTTGTTAAGAACATCGGCTGCGATATCGGCGAATTCTTCCATGGAGTCGATGATTGTGCCGTCAAAATCGAATATGCAGACTCTTTTCATGTTTTTTGGCCCCTTAAGTAAATCAAATAAAATAGTATCATCACAGCCGCCCATACCCCGATCGTTATGAAATAAAACCACCAGTGGAGGATCCCAAAGGCGGCAAACATCAAAAACATCAGCGCATAGGCGTCTTTTCTGAATAACGGCTTGAATATTTTAACAATGGCAAGAATCCATTTCGGCGCATTGGCAGGCGAAAGATGCTGCAGGTATTCCTTGTCAAACGTGAAGAAACTGGCGGAATTGCAGTGTTTGCGGAGGTAGTCGGTCATGATCAGCAATATTAGCGCGGCGCCCAGAATTAAGAAAGCGCCCCACCAGTAGGCGTCTCCCGAATGAGTGATCCGCCGCTGATGAATCATCATGCCGATCAGAAACGCTGCAAGCGTGAGATTATCGCTTACGGTATCGATATATTCGCCGAATTTTGAAGTCCGAAACGTCAGTTTCGCAACTTCTCCGTCGCAGCCGTCGAATACCGAAGCCGCCTGGAATAAAATGGCGCCTATCAGAACGCCGGTATATGTTTTTCCGGCTGCTCCTATGCCGGCGCATAAGCCTATAAAAGCGTTGATTGCCGTGATGGTATTTGGCGTGATGCGCAGCCGCATTAAGCCTAAGCTTATCGGAAGCGAAATTCTTTTATTAATTTCCCTGGCAACCCACTTATTGGTGTTTTTTCTGATGTGTTCCGTAAGCATCCGTTCGGCCAGCGGGATGTCCATGAATTTTTGGGCTACGATTCCTTCATCATCGTCGCTTAAATAATGATGCGTTTTGATTTCAATGAGATTTGCGAGAAACTGTTCTATTGTTTCCGCTTGCTTAAGTTCATCCAGCATGGAAGAATGCATTCCAATTAACGCCGTCCGCCTTGTCTGGGATCTGTAAAGGCAGATTTCATTCCGGCCGGCCTGCTTTACCGGGCTTATTCTTTTGGGGTCCGTGAAGACATAATTCGCGTTTAAAAAATAGACGTTTTCTTCAGCGCACTCTTTTAATTCTTTAATATTTGCGTCGGAAATTTTATCGTGCTGGTTTGCGAAGATAAAATTCAGATGAATCGGGCGGGTTTTAATCACTTTCTGGCAATTTTTTATCAGTTGTTTCCGGTGGCTTGCGGGGGAGATAATCGTAAAGGC
>JACPAJ010000010.1:0-4086 GCA_016180865.1 Deltaproteobacteria bacterium | reverse complement strand
GACAGGATAGAACGCAAAAAGAGCGGAATGCCGGCTACCCTTGTAAAGCTGACAGCGGTCGATTCATGGGTCTCTTTGGGTATATATATGACAAAGTGTGATTTCATATAATTAATTGACCGCAGAGTGTAGAGTATGTTAGGCCGCATTTGCAATGAAAAAATATCCAAAACCGCCTTCTTTTCGAGGGTTATTATACTATGTCCGGTGCCTCTTCCGCCGCCGCCCCAACTGGCTTAATATAGAAGTCACCAAAAGATGCAACGCGCGCTGCAATTTTTGCAACTATTGGGAGGAAAAGGGTCCGGCGGAGCTCGATGATTATACTGACATTGTAAAACAATTCAGGCCCGTTGTTTTATCTCTTTCCGGGGGCGAGCCTCTTATTCGCAGAAACTTGCATGAGATAATCCGGAAACTCAGGCCGTATTGCCACTACGTTGGGCTGGTGACCAATGGGACGCTTCTGACGGAAGAGAGGGCAGAGGAGCTTTTTGCCGCGGGGGTTAATCAGCTATCGGTTTCGCTCGATTTTATGGACGAAACGCACGACAAAATGAGAGGCGTGCCGGGCCTTTTCGCTAAAATAACAAGAGTTGTTCCAGACCTTGCCGCCAAGGGTTATAATATGGCGTTTAATACGGTTATTATGGATACCAATCTGAACCATCTTATTCCGCTTGCAAAAGCGGCTGCCGATTGGGGCGTTGGAATTTCTTTCAGCACTTATAGCCATCTGAAAAACGACAATCATACGCACGTTGTCGCCAAAGAGACCTACATGCAGCTGGTTTCAATCATCCACGAGATAAAAGAGATGAAGAAAAAGCATAAGCATATAAAAAATTCAAATTATTATCTCGGCAGAATTCCGGAATTTGTTATGAGCGGAGGGATTGCAAACTGCAAGGCCGGCAAAAGATGGGTTCAAACCACGCCCGATGGATACTTGCAGCCCTGCTCGGAGCTGCCGCGCTACTGCCATTATTCGGAATATTCAAGGAAGGACATCCCAAAAATTGCCTGTGAAAAATGCTGGTTCGCGTGCAGAGGCGAAGCCGAAGCAAATCCTATCGCTCCCGACAGGCTGATCGAACTGATGAGGGCTTGAGCCGTCCAACGGAGTTGAACCGTTGACCTGCGGTTTACGAAACCGCTGCTCTACCAACTGAGCTAGGACGGCACTTTTTTAACATCTTATGTGCCCCGTTTCGCTTTGCTCCACGGGACCCATGGTCCTAAGGACTCGCAGCCATCCTTCGGATGTCCGCTTGCCTAAGAGCCATGTGCCGGAGGTGGGAGTTGAACCCACACAAGGGGTGACCCTCGGCAGATTTTGAGTCTGCTACGTCTGCCATTCCGTCACTCCGGCAATTTTTTGTTTCACAAAAAATTGCCCGCCGATGCTTTAGTGGCGGGCCAATATTAATGTTTTTTTTGTCTTAGCCGGCGCCTCTTTATCCTGCTTCACAACGCCTACCTTGGATGCCGCTATTTCGCGAAGGGCAGTGACGATCTCTTTATTATCGCATCTATATAAAGGCGTCGCGCCGCGAATCAGCTCTTTGGCCCTTTTTGAAGTGGTGTAAACAAGCGCAAAACGGTTTTCCACGTGTTCCAGACAATCTTCAACGGTTATTCTTGCCATATATGGGGCCTCCTTAAAATTTCAAAAGCATATAGCCTGTATTATCGAGCGTAGTCAAGGGGTTAAAATGGGACTGATGAAAAATGCCCATTTGCTTCGTTGTCCGCCTCGACTGCTCCTCGACGTACCATTAAGTACGCCTGCGTCGCTCCTCGGCGGCCTGCCTTGCATCTAGGCATTTTTGCTCAGTCCTAATATACGGATAGAAAGTGTCAGTAGGCCAGGGGGTTGTTATAATTGACACTAATATAATATAATGGTATCAAATTGTTATAAAGATTGGACAATTTATGCCTATCAAGTCTTTGCGTGAGATTGCATATCCCGAATACCGCGACAGGCATATCTTTACCGCAAAACTCAGGCTGGCGATTTTTCTGCTCTTCTGGTTTTTTTATGTCTTTTTCCTGAAAGACTGGATGGAAGAGACCCGCATCGTTGCATTAATAGTCAGCGTCTCCTTTTTTGCGACGATGCTATGCTATTATAATGTATATCGCGAAAAGCTTGTGTTTCTATCGCTCGTTTCGGAGGTTATAGCGGATGTCGTCGCACTAACGGCCATTGTATATCTTACCGGCGGGCCGGGCAGCACCTATTTTACCCTGTATATTTTCTACGCCGTCATTTCCGGCATGATTTATAACTACATTGTGGCGATTACCGTCGCCGCCATTTCGATTGCCGGGTACGCGCTTTTTACTTTTCTTTGCAATATAGGCGTGATTCCGCCGCTTCTCGTCGCTATGGACGGAATGGTTCCCCCGGCCGTGAGATCGATATACTTTCATCCGCTGATGCTGATTCTTTTTCTGCTCCTCGCGATTTACACAACGAAGATTGCCCATCATTTTACGCAGGTAAGAGAGCGCCTTCTTGAATCGCGCAATAAGGAGCTGACCGCTTTGCATCAGATGAGCAATACCATCAAGAGCATGGTCTCGCTTGAAACGGTTTTAAAAGAGGTATTGGTGGGTGTGATGCAGGGTTTGGGATTCAGCTTAACGCTTCTGACGCTCTTTGATAAAGAGACAAAAAAAATCAGATGCTATCCGCCGAAAAATAATCCTGTCGTAGAAAGAATAGAGCAGATGGTTTCTTTTCCTCTTGATAAAGTTTCGCTTCCTCTCGATGCGTTTGAAAATACCGCTTTCCGCTCTTTAAGGCAGAATCAGATAATTTTCAGAAGAAATATTGCCGAGCTTGTCACGGGGCTTCAGCCCGAAATCCCGGCCGGGCATGTCGAAAAAATTCAAGATGAATTCGGGCTTAAAAAAGTTGTGGCCATACCGCTGGTTGTGGAAGGAAACGTCGTCGGCGCTCTTTTTGGATTCACGACGCTGCCTTTTATCGGCGAAAGAATGGTGCAGACATTTGAATCGTTTGCAAATCAGGCGGCGATGGCGATTCAGACGGCCCAGCTTATAGAAGAGCTCCGCAAAAAGAATCTGGCGCTTCTGGAAGCCAACCGCGTGAAATCGGAATTTCTGGCGACGATGAGCCATGAGCTTAGAACGCCCCTTACGGCAATCATCGGGTTTTCGGAGCTTTTAATGGAAGGAGTGATGGGCGAATTAAATGACGAGCAGAAGGATAGCGTAAGGGAGGTGCTGAATAACGGCGCCGGACTTTTGGAGATGATAAACAATCTGCTTGATCTTGCAAAGGTCGATTCCGGAAAAATGGCGATGAATCTCTCGGGCTTCGATTTATCGGAGCTTTTGGCCCGCGTGAGCCATACAATCGCTTCGCTTATACAAAGGAAGAAGCATAATCTTTCGATAGATGTTAGAAGCGATATGCCCGCGCTTATGGCCGACGAAAAAAGGGTGCAGCAGATTGTTTTAAATCTTCTTTCAAATGCCATTAAATTTACTCCGGAAGGCGGAAGCATAAATATTTTAGGGAGATATTTTGCGGACGCAAAAAAAGCCGCGGAGAGCGGTTTTATCATTAAAAACGCAAAAAATATTAGCGGCGGATTTTTCTATGTGAAAGTTTCGGACACCGGAATTGGCATTAAGCCGGAGCATCTTGAAAGCGTCTTCGATGTCTTTTCGCAGGTCGATTCAAGCGTCACGAGAAGTTATGAAGGAACCGGCCTTGGCCTGGCGCTTGCCAAGCAGTTTGTGGAACTTCACGGCGGAAATATCTGGGCTGAAAGCGCGCTGGGAAAAGGAGCAGAATTTAATTTCATTATTCCGCAGGGAAAAGCGTAGGGTGTCATTGCGAGGAGGCAAAGCCGACGAAGCAATCTCCTGAATTGCAGCAATTAACACTACATCAGATAAATTTTAGAAGTATAGAGTTAGAACTAGAGCTAGAATTAGAAATTATAGGATTTAGAACAAGATCAACACAGTTTCTGCAATTTTCTTATCATTGCATAAGCAATCCTTAAATGTGATTTGATTTCTTCTGCGATTTCATGGCTGATA
>JACPAJ010000009.1 GCA_016180865.1 Deltaproteobacteria bacterium | reverse complement strand
TTAATTTTTCTTCAATCTCATCAAAAAACGGGTTATCGGAAGAAATCAGAAGAAGGCTACTTGATTATTTTTATAGTACTCTTGGCGAAATGATTGAAGGGCAGTCTAAGGACATAGCCTCAAAAAACAATGATATGACTGTTGATAAAATATTAGAAATGTATGAACAAAAGAGTGGGGCTCTTTATGGGTTTAGTGCAGTTGCAGGAGGTCTTGTTGGTAAAGCAAGCGATGCAGAACTTGATTTTTTATCGAAATATGGAAGAAGAATGGGAACTGCGTATCAAATTCTTGATGATATTTTAGATATCGAAGGAACCACAGAAGAGCTCGGTAAACCGGCTAAAAGCGATATCGGAAATAAAAAATCGACATATCCTTCCATTTTAGGAGTGGAAAAATCCAAAAAGCTCGCCAAGGAGCAGATTGACGCCGCCTATTCCGCATTAGCCGAATTCGATGCCAAAGCCGATCCCCTGCGCGAAATAGCAAGATATATAATCAACAGAAAGAGCTAGGACTTTATTCGCACGTCGGCCAATTTTTATTGAAAAGAATGACCTGTATCGGAGAGAGTTTGCTGCCGCCGCGTATATATTCGCGAAAGGAAATATCAAGCAAGCCGTCATTATTGAAGTCTTGTACGGTCACATGGCTAAGGTTTGTGTTAGCAAGGGTGTAAACATTATTTGAGGGAACTATTCTGGTGGCGTCTTGATATTCACCCGCAGTAAGAAGCAGCTCCGTTTCAGCCCAAGCACAGTATTCGTCGCGAGGAACAGAAGAATGAATGCATGTTGAAACCTCTTCCAGAAAATCAGGGATGCCGTCTCCGGTCACATCTCCTATCAGTTTTTGACCGGTATGTGGAGTACTGTAGTCTCTCCAAGTCCGATAGCTTATTTTAGGCGGATCCAAGATATCGTCAGTTAATTTTTCTGAAGTTGCCCTTGTAAAGTTAACTCCTTCTGAACTAACAGCTTCTTTTAGTCGCATGTTTGCCTCCTTTTTTTGTTAATTATTATAGGCCACTGCTACTCTAATTATATGACGTGTCAAGAATAAAGTTATCCGTTTTCTCCGTGGCGGGTGGTATAGTTCGCCGCTTAAAAAAAAGTACGCAACTTTTTTTTAGGCCTGCCGAAGATATAGTCAAATGGCTCCGATATCACTTGTTAGAATAAGCGATTGTTTTGAGAATCAGGCTCCGCTCAAGCCGGAAGAGTTTGTCAGATTTGATTTTAAACCAAGCAGTTCGCTTGTTGCGCTTAAGAAAGACGATTTTGCCGAAAATGATTTATGGCCGGAATTTGTCGCGAGATACGTAAAGACCTCCCAATATACCCGAACGAAATATTACCTTGAAAGGATGAGCGACCCTTTAAAGGAGGAGCTGATATGGGCGATTGTTTCTATGTGGAGGGAGTCTCCGGAAGGAAAAACCAAAGATGAATGGAAAGCGATGCTTAAGCAGGATTTTCGAATTGAGCCGGAGGGCATCAAGGAAAGAGCCGATGTAAACGAAAAGTTCGATGAGGACAGAGAAGAAGTATCGGCCGGCGTGGGCTATTACGAGGATAATGATTCCATAAGAGGCAGCCATTATCGTTTGATTTCGAATTATGCCGGCGCATCTGTAGCCGACCCGTTCCGGATTTTAGATAACGTTCGCATTGCTCCTAAAATTAGGCTTGACGGAGCAAATGTAACGGGAAACAGAAAGCTTGAAGGGGAAAAGGAAGAAGAAATAGGATATCAGGTCGGTATTGTGACGGGAGATTTGCAGTTGCGCGACTCGCAGTACGATGTCTGGAATGCGGGCGGCAACTTTGTCCTCACAGGAAGGCAGAATATCCCGACGTCATTTTCGAACCGGTCGCTGCTGTGGAAAGGTTTTGGAGAACTTGACCATCCATTTTCGTGGCCTATAAATGTTACTCTGGCGGTCGAAGGACTGAATGAAGATTTTTTGAAATCGGCGGAAGAGGATCAATATAGAAAAGACACAAACCGGCTGAAACTGGACACTCCTCTTACATATATTTTTTCCGGGGCATGGTCTTTGATAGGAGGCTACGGCCTTGAACTTAACCGCACAACGCTGTATTACACTAAGGAGGATAAAGAACTGCATAACGGTTACCTGTGGATCAGGCGAAGATGGCTTAATGATTATTTGGATGTGGGGACTATTTTAACAACCGAATCCCGCGATAAAGAAAGAAAGGATGAGGGCGAAATCATAAAAGACAAGGTTAAAAGACTGAAGAGTTCGGTCGGAAGCAGTTATTTCAGGCTGCTTGGCGGTGGAAGGTCTATCGAAGCGTCTTTATTGTTTAGCGGCGTTGATAGCCATGGAGATTTAAATGCGCAGTTTCTTGAATATACAGCCTCGTCCGCCGTTTTCTTTAATCTCGCGGAAAATCTTGAATTCAATCTCAATGGAACTTTGATTCACGATCTTATATATCAGGCGGGAAGAAAATATGAGCTGACATACAATGCTGCTCCGGGTCTTGCGTGGCACGCAACTAAAAATATCAGCGTTTTAGGCTCTGGAACCGTCCAACAGACAAAGAGCGAGGGTGGATTAAATGAAGACGCAACAAGCATTATTGGAAATCTTACTGTATCGGCTGTTTTCGAGGTTCTAGGGCAGCAGATGCGCTTGGATTTAATCACAAATGCCGGAAGAAACTATGACGGCATCAATTACGATGAACCGTTTATTGATACGAATTTAAAAGCGTCGCTCCTGTTTTAATCCTAACCCCCTAACTATTTGATAAATATAGATTCTTTAATTTAGGCAAATACTAATTGTTCTATAATTTCAATATGTTATTATTTTGGTGCCTGGCACCGTTTTGATTATGGTAAAGATTCGAATCGATAAGCTTTTATGTGATAAGGGATTGGCGCCGTCGCGCGAGAAGGCACAGGCTCTGATTATGGCGGGGTGTGTGCTTGTGAGTGAAAAGCCAGTTACAAAACCCGGGCAGCTTGTTGACCCAAATGCTAAAATTCGCATAACCGGACAGGATCATCCCTACGTCGGCCGCGGCGGCGTTAAACTTGCCCATGCGCTTCAAGAATTCGGCATAAATGTGAAAGGAAAAGTCTGCGTCGATGTCGGCGCGTCGACCGGCGGCTTCACCGACTGCCTTTTACAAAATGGCGCGGCTTTAGTTTATGCTATTGATGTCGGCTATGGGCAGTTGGATTGGAAATTGAGGAACGATAAACGCGTGGTGGTGATGGAGAGGGTGAATATAAGACAAATCGCCTGTCATCCCCGCGAAAGCGGGGATCTAGGTATCGCATGGGATTCCCGTTTTCACGGGAATGACATATATCTAAAACAGCACGTTCAGATAGCCGTCATTGATGTCTCCTTCATCTCCCTCGAAAAAGTTTTTCCGCATGTCGATAAATTAGTGAGCGAGGGCGGAACAATAATTGCCCTCATCAAGCCGCAGTTTGAAGCTGGAAAGGACAAAGTCGGCAAGGGCGGAATTGTGCGGGATGAAAAGGTGAGAGAAGAATGTGTTGAAAACGCCTGCAAATCAGCCGAAGCTCTTGGATGGATAAAAAGGGGCGTTGCAATTTCTCCAATCACAGGCGCCGACGGCAATATAGAATTCCTTGCGTGGTTCGCAAAGTGATGATATGTATAAATGTAACTATGGGAAAATATTCCTACTTCTTGCTTCTTGCCTCGGTTTTTTTAACCCTTTCCTGCGCTCACGCTCCAAAAAAGAGTGCGCTTATATCGGACAAAACTCATAAAGAAACAATCGCAGAGAAAGAGGCTTCCGAAACGTACGTTAATTTTTTAAAAAGCGAAAATTACGCCCTTGAGGGTGATTATGAAAAGGCGAGGGAACATCTTGATCTGGTGATGAAGGCAAATCCAGACATGGGGTACCTTTATTATGAGCTTGCATCCGATGAAGCCGATCAGAAGCACATTGCAGAGGCAATTGAAGCATGCGAAAAAGCCTTAACGCTTTCCCCAAATCTGCCGCAGGCGAGGCTGCTGCTGGCAAAGCTGTATACAACGGAAGAAAAACATGCCGAGGCGGTGAATATTCTTGAAGATATGCTTCGCGATTTTCCAAATGAAACTGAAGTTTATCCGCTGCTTGCGCGCGAATATATTTTTTTGAAAAGATACCATGAGGCAATCGGCGTTATGCACCGCCTTTTAACTGTGGAGTCCGATTCGAGCATGGCTTACTTTTATTTTGGAATGCTCTACGGCTCGTATCTTAAGCAATATGATAAAGCCCTTTCCGCATATCAAAAAATAATCGAGTCGGAACCCGAAAATATCCAGATACATGCCGCTATCGCGCAGATCTATCTGGAAACAAAACAGACAAAAAAGGCGCTGGCAAAGCTCCTTGAAATGGAGGATATGGAGCCGGAGGATCTCTCCATCAGGCTTAAAATCGCCCTTGTTTATTACGAAATGAAAGATTTTGCAAAGGCGACGGAAAGATTTGAAAAAATTCTGGAGCTGAATCCGGAATCGGATAAAATCAGATATTACCTGGGTGCGATTTATATAGAATCGGGCGATTTGGAATCGGCAATGAGCCACTTTAAAAAAGTTCCCGTCAAGTCGGAATTCTATAAAGACGCCAATATCAATATCGCCAGACACTATTTTGCTAGCGGAGATATCGCCAGCGCTGTTAAAACAATGGAAGATGCCATTAAGGAAAAGCCCGATGAGCCGGATTTTTATATTTATCTTGTCGCTATTTATGAGCAGAGCAAGGAATTTGAAAAAATTGTTGGCGTTCTAAAAAGGGCGTCTGACGCGATGCCGGAAAACGAGAAGATTCTTTTTTCATACGGCATAGCGCTTGATAAATCCGGCGACCAGGAGAAGGCGATTGAAATAATGAAAAAAGTTATCGCAATGAATCCCAAAAACGCCGGCGCGCTCAACTATGTGGGATATTCCTACGCGGAGAAGGGCGAAAATCTGAATGAGGCGGAAAGCATGCTGCAGGATGCGGCTTCTTTAAAGCCGAATGACGGCTATATTATCGACAGCCTCGGCTGGCTTTACTTCAAGAAGGGCGATTTGACCAAAGCATATGAGCTGTTAAAACAGGCTTCAAAACTTGCTCCGAAGGAATATTCTGTATTTGAGCACCTGGGCGATCTTGATAAATTAAGAAATGACATAAAGCAGGCTGTTGCCGCCTATAAAAGGGCGCTGAAAATTCTGAAAGCAAAAAAAGATTCGAACGCCGATGATATATCCAAGATTGAAAAGAAATTGTGCGATATTTCGGCGGCCGATTGCCCTCTTCATGATTAAGTGAAACTTTATTTTTTGATAATTACGGTTTTTATTTCGGCGTGCGCTGCAAATCTTAAGCGCGCCGAAAGACCTTTTTTTGGATCTGAGGCAAGAATGTTATCGGATATCCATACATTAAGGGGCTTGGGGTATATTGTTGTAGAAGGTCCGGGCGAAAAGTGGGCAAGCCATGTATCCATTTTAGCAAAAAAATCCCATGGATTGAGAATCGACGCTTTAGAGCGGCTGAGCGATGTGGTTGCGACAGTTGTGGCCGATTGCGAGGGCGGATTTCTTGTAATGCCGCTGGAAGGAAAACGTTACGCTTTTAAAAATAACAGGCTAAGGCTTCCTGAAATAGGCGAGCTGCCCGTTTTTGCGGATGATCTTGCGGATATAATAATCGGAAGGCCGGTCGGAGAAAAAGATAGCGAACTTGAAATCGACTCAAAAGAAAAAATCGTTCGCGGAGTTACGCGGTACAGCGGCCCCAATAAGAAAAAAATCATTTATGAAGCCCACTTTGATGATTTCAAATTAATTGCCGGCCGCAAATTTCCAAATCATATTGTAATCCGGTTTGAGAGCCCGCGGCTCGTCATGGATCTTAGATATAAAGAAATTCGCCTGAATGAGGAGTTGTCGGATAGATTTTTTAAGCTGGAGTAGATAGATGATAAAATGGGGGATAAATATAGTTTGTTTGCTTTTACTGGTCTCCTGCCAGTTTAAGGTTCCAAAAGATCCTTATACTCTTACGTATCCAATCCCCGCAGATCCCGATACGCTGAATCCAATTATTACTGCCGACGGCAATCAAAGAATAATCAACGATTTTATTTACGAACAGCTCGTAAGGATCGATAGGGAAACAGCCAAAGCTGTTCCTTCGCTGGCTGAAAAGTGGGATGTTTCCAAAGACAAACTTCAAATAATTTTTTTCCTCCGGAAAAACGCCATTTGGCATGACGGAGTTCCTTTTACGGCAGAAGATGTGTTATATTCTTACGAGCAGATTCAAAATCCAGAAGTTGATGCCGCGCCTCAAAGAAGCGACCTTGTTAACGTAAGCAGGCTCGAAGCGCTGGATCCTTACACCGTCCGTTTCACATTTAAAAGGCCGGATTACAAAGGCATAAATGCAGTAGGGGCGATGCGTCTTGTGCCGAAGCATATATATAATGATGGAAATAAATTTAATAGCCATCCCGCCAACCGTTTTCCGATAGGCACGGGGCCTTATAAATTTGCAGCATGGATTACAGGAAGGAAAATTCTCATAGAAAGAAACGATGCTTACTGGGGATTAAAGCCGGATATCGGGAAAATTGAATTTAAAATAGTTACCGATAGCAACGTACAGTTTCAAATTTTAAAAAAGGGGGAGCTTGACGTTGGCATTATGAGGCCGATCCAGATGGTAAAGCAGGCCGATACGCCGAAATTTAACGAGCGTTTTAATAAATATGAATACTATCTTCCTCTCTGTTTTTTTATAGGCTGGAATGCGCAGAAGCCCTATTTTGAAGAAGCTTCCGTTAGAAAGGCTTTGACGCATTTGATAAACAGGGAGGGAATAAATGAAAAGTTATATTTTGGAAAGGCAAAAGGGCTTGCAACCTGTTTTGATGTAAATTCTCCTGAATACGATGAGACGATTAAGCCTTATCCTTACAATCCGGAAGCAGCTAAAAAATTATTGTCCGGTGCGGGCTGGATCGATCACGATAATGACGGAGTTTTAGATAAAGGCGGATTTCCGTTTAATTTCACGTTTTCCATGATTGGCGGAGATGCTGCAACTTCAAGAATTGCAACGATGATAAGGGAAGATCTGTTAAAAGCCGGAATAGTAATGGAGATCAGGCAGTTTGAATGGGCGACATTTTTGAATCAGATAAGCAAAAGGGATTTTGACGCGGTCTGGCTTGCATGGGCCTTTAATCCAACCTCGGATCCTTACGAAATATGGCATTCATCGCAGATAGAAAGCGGTTCAAATTTTGTAGGGTTTAAAAAAGAAGAAATGGACAGGCTCCTTGTTGAAGGCCAGAGCGAGTTTGACGAGGCTAAAAGAAAAGAGATTTACAGCCGAGCGCAGCAGATTTTGCACGAAGAGGAGCCATATACGGCGATGTACGCACCGGCTTCTCTTGTTGCGATAGATAAAAGATTTGAAAATGTTAAAGTTCACACTCTTGGGATCGATCCGCGCGAATGGAGGGTGAAATGACACTCTATATTTTCAAGCGGTTTCTTTTCATTATTCCGACTTTTATCGGAATAACGCTCATCACTTTTTTTATAATGCACTTGGCGCCCGGAGATCCGGCAATTTTAAAGGCAAAAAGCGGCGAATCGGTTTCTGCCGAAACTTCTTTATCGATCGTGCAGGAGACAAGAAAGATATACGGCCTTGATAAGCCTTTGCATGTGCAGTACGGCTCATGGCTGAAGAGGCTTGTGACATTTGATTTCGGCGAATCGTTTAAAGATCACAGGCCGGTGCTTAAAAAAATCGGCGAGACGCTGCCGATCACGCTCACTTTAAATATTCTTACGATTATAATAATTTATCTGATCTCAGTTCCCCTCGGCATCTTTTCCGCTCTTAATCCCAAAAGCCTGCTGGATAAATTTATCACGCTGCTGATATTCATTCTTTATTCGCTGCCGTCGTTCTGGGTTGCATCCATACTGATCGTTATTTTTGCGTGCGGCGATTATTTGAACTGGTTTCCGATAATAGGTTTTATTTCCGACGGCGCGGAAAAGCTTTCTCTGTTTGGGCGCGTTGGGAACGTCGCGTGGCATCTGGTTTTGCCGGTCATCTGCCTCACTTACGGCGGATTTGCTTTTATATCGCGCTTTTCCCGTGCATCGATGCTGGATGTTATCAGGCAGGATTATATCAGAACGGCGCGCGCAAAGGGCCTGCCTGAGTGGAAAGTTATCGGCAAGCACGCGCTTCGAAACGCAATGATTCCGCTGCTTACGCTTATGGGAACGCTGCTGCCGGCGCTTTTGGGCGGCAGCGTAATAATCGAGCAGATATTTTCGATCCCCGGAATGGGCCGCCTCTCTTTTGAGTCGGTTCTTGCGCGAGATTATCCGGTGATTATGGCGATCGCGGCAATAGACGCTATTTTGACCTTAATCAGTATTTTGCTGGTTGATATAATGTATGTTATTGTTGATCCGAGAATAAGCTTTGAAAAGAGGTAGCATGTCCTACTGGCAGCAAGTCTGGAAGCAGTTTAAAAAAAATCGCATGGCGTTTGCGGGGCTTGTGATCGTCTGCGCGATTTTTTTAGCGGCAATTTTTGCTCCATATATTGCGCCGTATTCCCCGACCGCCTATAATCTTGATTCGATTCTTGCTTCACCTGGGTCAACTCATCTTTTAGGGACTGATGAGCAGGGGAGGGATGTTTTTTCACGCATAGTTTACGGCGCCAGAATATCTCTTTCGGTAGGTTTTGTGGCGGTCTCTATTTATGTTCTGATAGGAATAGTCCTGGGCGCTTTGGCGGGATTTTACGGAGGATGGATCGATATCGTAATTTCGCGCCTGATTGAAATAATGCTCTGCTTCCCGACTTTTTTTCTCATTCTTGCCGTTCTCGCCTTTGTCGGCCCGAATATTTATAATATAATGATTGTAATAGGCCTTACCGGCTGGACCGGCATTGCAAGGCTCGTCCGCGCGGAATTTTTAAAAATAAAGACTTTGGATTATGTTCTGGCGGCGGAAGCTTTTGGAGCGTCCGAATTCAGGATTATTTTGAGGCATATTCTGCCGAACGCTCTTTCTCCGGTGCTTGTGAGCGCCGCTTTTG
>JACPAJ010000008.1 GCA_016180865.1 Deltaproteobacteria bacterium | reverse complement strand
ACCGGCGGACAAGGGTGGGAGAGGGTTAGGGTTAGGGTGAGGGTGAGGGGAAAAACTATGGATTTCGATAAAAAAATAGACGAACTTTTTCTTGATTTGCCGGAAATTACGCCGGCCGCGGGAACTGCTTCTAACGTGATTCAAACAGGAAAGCTTGTTTTTTTAAGCGGAGTTTTGCCGTTCAAAGAGGGGAAAATAGCCTGCAAGGGAAGAGTCGGTCTGGAGGTGAATGCCGAAGCCGGAAGAATGGCAGCGCATGCGGCCTGCATGCTGACGCTTGGAATTTTGCGCAACTTTCTCGGCGGAAGCTTGAATAAGGTTCGGCAGATTGTATCCTTGCGGGCTTTTGTGGCTTCCGGCGCGGAGTTTAAAGATCATCAAAAAGTGGCCGACGGCGCTTTAGAACTTTTGTCCGATATTTTTGGAAACGCCGGAAAGCCCGCCAGATCGGCTGTTGGCGTCACAGCCCTGCCGAACAATGCGACGGTTGAATTGGAGATGATTGTTGAGATCAGATAAATGACACTACTGTTTCAACTCTTCATCTTTCCCAGCAAGCATATGCTCGATTTTTCTCATGAGATGGCGCATATGAAAGGGCTTTGAAATATATTCGTCCGCACCGTGAGTAAGCCCTTCAATCCTATCGGCCTGAGCATCTTTGGCCGATAATATTAAAATCATTATATCTTTTGTTTCCGGATTTCCTTTGATTTTATTGCAGACTTCGATTCCGGAGACTTTCGGCATCATAATATCAAGAATAATAAGATCCGGCTTTGCTCTGGCGACCGATGTCAAAGCTTCATCGGCTGAATAGGCGCTTCTTACGGAATAACCCTCCAAGGGCAGCATTTTGGCTATGATTTTATGGACCTGGGGATCGTCATCCACAATCAGTATGTCAAATTTTTTTTGCATAAAGGTACTGGTGAAAAATGCTCACCTACTTCGTTGTCGTCGTCGTCGCTCCTTGCGACGTACATTTAAGTACGTCTCAGTCGGCCTCCTCCGACTGCCTCGTATTTGAGCATTTTTGACCAGCCCCCCAAAAATATATTTTTTACCACTCCCATTAAAAGCCGTAGCTAACTACGTGTAAACACTATATGATTTTATAGGTCTTGGCAAGTTTTTTCTTGACTTTTAATTCGCCTTCCTTTATAGGGAAGAAACCTAAAGATAAAGCAGTCCTTTAGGGGGAGTTCTTAACAATATTATGTACTTGCCTGATTTTCAGGCAATAACGTTTAAAACCGCAGGCAAACAGGCTTGGAAAGGGGGTGCTCTCCAAAAAGGCCACGTCAGCGGGAAAAAAAGTAACAATCAAAGGAGAGGAACAATCATGAAGAAACTAATTTTATGCTTAACGGTAGTTGCTGCCATACATGGTATGATCAGCACCGGTCACGCAGAAGAAAAATATGTAGCCGGCGGTTTTGAAGCTTCCGGACATATTAACACAGGTTTTGGATTTAACCAGGTCGGAAAAGACACGATTTTCAGCGGCGCAACTTTAGGCCGTGACGGATGGACAGGATTTGCAAACGCAGTCAGAGACACCGAATTCGGTTTCCTGCTCGATGAAGTGGAATTGGATCTCACAAAGACGTTTGGTGAGAATATTAAATTCCGCACAGACATCGATTTTGGCGATGCAACTATTGGTTCATTTGGTGCTCTAAGACTTGAACAGGCTTATGTCACCTCGAACATCGCGGCAGGCAATGGCGTTGAATTACTGTTCGGACGTTTCGATGCCCCGATCGGTTTCGAATCAGTTGACAGAAACGACAACGACACGATTACACGCAGCTCGTTGTTTAACTTCAACATTCGTCCTCGCACGCTGACTGGTGTGAAGCTGTATTATGCGTTCTCTGATGCGGTTGATCTGCACTTCTATCTCGCAAACAACCTGCGGGATGGTATCGCGGCATTCAATGCTGACAGCACGATTATTCCGGCCATCGGAACCCGTGTTGGTTATACATGGGGTGAAGAAGGAACGGAAAGCACGGTTGGCTTGAGCGTTGCAGCGAGCCCCGAAACACCAAAGGCCGGCAAGAAGCTGGGTATCTTGTCGTATCTCGGTGATTTAGACTGGAATATCTGGCTGACCGATGCGTTTGCGCTCGGCGGCGAAGGCATTTTCAGAATCAACTCCAAGAACAGCCTTATTGCAGGAAGCACAAAGACAACGCTGTTCGGCGGTATTTTGAATCTGAACTATGTGTTCAGCGATGTATGGGATGGAACACTTAAATATGCGTTATTGAGATCGAACGCTGGTGGATCTCCAATTGATGCGTTTGATCATGTTGGTTTTACAGTAGGCAAGGGTCTTCTGCATGAATTAAGCCTTGCTGGCGGCTATCAGATCACCGATGGCGCTAAATTCAAGGCAGAGTACAGAGCCGACTATACGAAGTACACAGGTGCTTTGAAGAACTTGTCGCACGCAGTTGTCGGACAAATGGAATACGCGTTCTAATTAGCTGAATCTGAATCTGAAAAAGCCCCGGTGGCGTAAGTCATCGGGGCTTTTTATTTATATGGGAACATTCTGTCACAATCTGCCAAACAATTCATTAGATATAAGCATTCCATCAATCGTTAATGATAAGCGGTTGCCGTCTAATCGGGCAAGACCGTTTTTTATCCACTCCTTGCTTAAATTTGGATAGGCGGCATTGAACTCTTTGCTAAAACGATTTTTAAAATCATTCAAGTATATGCCTTCAAACGTCCGCAGCGCCAGAAATGAATATTCCGTCATTGCGGTTTTTTGGGAAATTTCTTCGATTTCATACGTAAAATCCCGGCGGAGATATTGCGGAATGTTTTTTGCAGTTGTCAAATGAAGAGACGTCACCCCCTCGGTTAAAAACGAACTCGCTCCGCTGCCAAGGCCAAGCCATTCACCGTAACGCCAGTAGTTTAAATTGTGTTTGCAACGAAACTTTTGAGTCATCGAGAGCCCCAAAGGGGCGTAGCGATCTGCAGCAAAGTTTGATATCTCATAATGTTCATAGCCTGCGGCAACCAGCCTATCATGCGCTAAAAGCCACATCCGGCGCGAAAGCTCGTCATCGGGAAGTTTCCACATTTTGCACGGGCCTTTTAAATTTTCATCGATTGTCAGCTGATATGCCGATATATGCTGAACACCGAATTTTAGCGCTTCTTCGATATCAGTTTCCATTTCGTTAATCGTTTGTTCCGGCAATCCCCACATCAAATCGATGCTTATATTTTTGAAGCCGGCATCCGATGCAGCTGTGATGGCTTTTTTTGCGGTTTCGGCAGAATGTATCCGTCCCAGCGTTTTCAAATGCTTATCATTAAATGTCTGCACTCCGATAGATAAGCGGTTGAAATTTTGTGCGATGGTTCGATAGGGCCTGCCCGCCGAAGCTGTAGTGGTGTGCGATGGTTCGATAGTTAACGTTTCAGGATTGGCTTCAATCGTAATTTCAGCGTTATCTGCGACGGCGAAATTTTTGCGGATGGAATTTAAAATAAGCTCCAAATATTTTATCTCAAGAAGCGTCGGCGTTCCTCCGCCGAAATAAATGCTTTCAACTTTTTTGTTCCTGAGATTGCGCAGCGCGGCCTGTTTTTCAATCTCCTCGCATACTGCCATAGCATATTCCTTTTGCGGAACATCATCAGCCTTCATCGCAAGCGAATGAAAATCGCAGTAAGCGCATTTCTTCAGGCAGAATGGAATGTGTATATAAATGCCGAACATTATTTCAAATAAATAACGCCTTTTTCAATGACGCCGTTCAGCACGGCATGCGCGTATCTGCCGCCGGTTGCGGTCGGGACATGGATTACGCGGATTAATTTAGCGAACCATCGGTCGTGAGGATCGGTTAAAAGATCGGTAAAGACATTATGCTTTCTGAAAAACGATTCGTTAAAAACAGATCCCTCTTCGTCGGGAAAGACCGGCACATAGATAATGCCGTCTTCAATTAAATCCTGAAAAAAGTGGGTTCCAAACGACACCTCGGGAGCGTATCTGCCGACCGCCATCTCCACAAGCATTGAAGTGTTGCATATTTCCGAATAGACCGCCGGAACGCCCAGTTCGATTTTGGCGGAACCCCATCGCCCCGGGCCTATCAGGATGAACTTTTTTCCGGCCAGCATGCGGTTTAAATTTCCCACAACTCTTGCAACCGTATGCCTTTCGTCCATCGGACAAGAAAAATATTCGTCGGCATCCACGTAAACGATATATTCTATGTTATGGATTGAACCGGTCGGGACATCCTTGCCGGCCGTTAATAAAATATCTTCGTGTTTGACGTCCGGCATCTCTTCCGGATTCTGCTCCTCGCGCTGAGTCAAGGGCCGCGCCTGCAAAATGTTAAGCCTGAATTCGCCGTTTTCGATTTCGCCCGCAAACTCCATATCGATCGGGCAGTTAAATCCCTCTTCCAAAATCTGCATGACATCGCGCATGAGTTTTGGATAATAGGTTCCGGCCCACGGATGCGCCAGTATTGCGTCAAATGTTAGAACCGGGCGGTGGTTAGGCTCCCAAAAACGGGTGGCAGGGACATAAATTGTCTGGCCGTCGCGGAGCGAGAAAAGTTTTTCGGCTCCGGGATAACATTCAAATCCGTCTTTCACCACATCGCAAAAATTAATCGATTTAAGCGAGTTGGCTTTAATGTCCAAGACATCCATTGTGGCCTGGGAATATTTTTCTATCGCCTGGGCGCCGTATCCTTCCGGCCTTGATGTGGGATTTCCGGTCGAAAAAATCCGCGCGTATCCTCTGCCGACCGCTCTGGTTCCAAGCCCGAAGACAACGCGCACAAGCCCGTCTTCTTTTCTCACCTCTTCGTGCCAGCAGTACCCGTTTTGCGAAAATCCGACTCCGGCAAGAAGCGGGAAAAAGTAGCCGTTATATTCCTGGCCGACCGCTCGCTGAATCATTACGGCCATTTTCTCTTCCTGATCCAGATATCCGTGCTTGCGGCGGTATTCTATGGAATTCGGGCTTCCGATGCTTGCGTATACGAGCTTGATGGCCGATGAAAGCTGCTGCCACCGCTCTTCCTTTGTTCCGCTGTTTGAAATGAAAATTGTCGCGTACTTTCCGGCAAAGGATGTTCCTGTCTGGTCTTCAAGCACGGATGAAGACCGCACCGCCAGGGGATATTGCATCGATTCCCAAATTTCGGAAAATTTTTCTTCGACCTCGTTTGGAAAGTGCCCCATAATGCAGGCCTGTTCGAATTTCTGGTAGTCCTGCTGTTTGCCGCTTCGGCACTTTTCTAAAAGGTCATTAAGATTGTTAATTGTTATGAATTCATCGAAAAGATCGGTTGCAATGCAGATTGTGCGCGGAAAATAAATCATCCGCTCGAATTCAGGATGTTTGGCAAGAGTCAATTCCGAAAAGATTACCTGCCGCGCCTTCCAATAGCCGGAAGCCTTTCCGCCAATTGCACCGTTGCCTATCACGCGAATCGCAGGTTGCATATAAGTTTAATCTTGTAGCAGAAAACAAATGAAGGAGTCAATAGATGCCTGATGCTGAACTCATGACAAATTGGCACAGGCATATTGTCATCAAATTGGGTAATAAAAAAGGCGGATGAAAGTTCCATCCGCCCTTTTAAATGACATAACTAATCACCAGTCACTAACCACTGCTTTTAATCACACCCATCCTCTGAGCTTCATTACCTCTGCAACTCTCTGCACTGCGACAAGATATGCCGCGACCCTCATATTTACCTTGCGGTTTTTGTGCATGTTGTAAACGTCGTGGAACGCCTTTGTCATTTTGGCATCGAGCTTTTTCTGGACTTCATCAAGCTCCCAATAGTGATTATAAGAATTCTGCACCATTTCAAAATATGACACCGTCACTCCGCCCGCATTGCACAGGAAATCCGGAATCACAAATACTCCGTTTTTATAAAGAATTTCGTCCGCTTCCGGCGTTGTCGGCCCGTTTGCAAGTTCGGCCGATATTTTAGCCCTTATTTTACCGGCATTTTTGGCTGTAATGACATTCTCCAGAGCGGAGGGGAATAAAATATCAACTTTGAGTTCCAGCAGCTCTTCGTTTGTTATTGTCTTGCTGCCGGGAAATCCTTCCACTTTGCCGGTTTCCAGTTTGAATTTCACAAGCTGATGCGGGTCGATTCCGTTTTCATTGTAAATGCCGCTGCGGGAATCGCTTGCGGCAATAAGCTTGCTGCTGCCCAACACTTCCTTCATTAGCGTTGCGGCGTACTGGCCGGCGTTTCCAAATCCCTGAATTGCGTAGGTCGTTTTTGAAGGGTCAATTCCCAATAATTTTGCAGCTTCTCTTACCGTATAAATGCCGCCTCTTGCCGTGGCGTCGTTTCTTCCCAGCGATCCGCCGATTGCGACAGGCTTGCCGGTAATCATGCCGGGCTCAAACCTTGTGTTAATCCAGTTAAATTCGTCCATCATCCACGCCATAATCTGCGGAGTTGTGTAAACATCCGGCGCGGGACAGTCTTTGTCAATTCCCAAAATCCGTCCGACCTGTCTTATATATCCGCGGGAAAGCCTTTCAAGTTCTCCGGCCGACATCTCTTTTGGATTGCAGATTATACCGCCTTTACCGCCGCCAAGAGGAATATCGACAACCGCGGTTTTCCATGTCATCCATGCGCCAAGCGCGCGGACGGTATCGATTGTTTCTTCCGGATGGAACCGGATGCCGCCTTTGCAGGGTCCGCGTGCATCATTATATTGAACCCTGAAACCTTTGAATACCTTAACCTGTCCGTTGTCCATTCTTACGGGAATGGAAATGTGCAGTTCCCGAATCGGCTCCCTTAGCATTGCGTGCGTTCCGCTATCCAGTCCAAGGAGCTTCGCTGCCTCGTCAAGCTGCTGTTGAGCAATCTTGAAAGGGTTTAGTTGTTCTGTCATAATGACCTCCATTCTTATGCCCGCTAACGGTTTAGTAGCGGGCTTGTTTAACGTAGGATACAACCCCATTTTCCAAGTGGGCCAATAGCATTTTAAACTTTTGTGTCAAGTACGATAAAAAAACCTAAAAAACTCTTTGACATGGGGTTTAGGCTGCGGGTATGATGCAAACCCAAGATGGCAATCAAAACAAAGTTCATTTTCGTTACAGGCGGGGTCGTCAGCTCTCTTGGGAAAGGAATCTCATCGGCTTCTATCGCAGCTCTCCTTGAAAATCGCGGACTTAAGGTTACTCTTCAAAAGCTGGATCCTTACATAAACGTTGATCCTGGAACAATGAGCCCGTTTCAGCACGGCGAGGTGTTTGTCACCGATGACGGAGCAGAGACGGATTTGGATCTTGGCCACTACGAGCGTTTTACTTCCGTCAGAATGACGAAGGATAATAATTTCACAACCGGCAAAATTTATGAGTCAGTTATTCAAAAAGAGAGGCGGGGCGATTATCTGGGGCGGACCGTTCAGGTTATTCCGCATATAACAGACGAGATCAAGGCTTCTATAATGAGAGCTGCTCCCGGAGTTGATGTTTTAATTGTTGAGATAGGCGGGACCGTCGGCGATATCGAAAGCCTGCCGTTTCTGGAAGCCATAAGGCAGTTTAAATCGGACGTCGGCAAGGGAAATGTCCTTTATGTCCATCTTACGCTTGTTCCTCATATTGCAGCGGCGGGAGAACTCAAAACAAAACCGACCCAGCACAGCGTGCAGAAGCTAAGGGAAATCGGCATTCAGCCCGATATCCTGCTTTGCAGATGCGACCGGGAACTTCCAAAAGAGCTGAAAGCCAAAATTGCGCTCTTTTGCAATATAGAGCAGGATTCGGTCTTCAGCGCAAGAGATGTCGAGTCGATTTATGACGTGCCCCTTGTGTTAAGGGAAGAGGGTGTGGACGAAAAGATAGTGGAGATCTTAAATATATGGACGCGGCGGCCCGAATTAAAAGAGTGGAAGGAGCTTAAAAAACTGCGCGAAACATCCTCAGATAAAGTGACCATAGGCGTAGTTGGGAAATATGTCCATCTTGTGGATTCTTATAAAAGCCTGAACGAAGCGCTGCGCCACGGCGGGTTTGCCAATCAAGTGAAAGTTGAGTTGAAGTTCGTCGATTCCGAAATGGTTGAAGGCGGGGATCCCAACGCTGTTTTAAGCGGGGTGGACGGCATACTTATACCGGGCGGTTTTGGCGAACGCGGGATAGAGGGAATGATCAGAACGGCGCAGTATGCCAGAGAAAATAAAATTCCATTTTTTGGAATATGCCTAGGGATGCAGGTGGCGGTAATCGAATTTGCAAGAAATGTCTGCAGACTGAAATGGGCAAATTCCACCGAATTCGATGAAAAGACGGAGCATCCCGTAATCGATCTTATGGAAGAGCAGAAAGCTGTTACAACCAAAGGCGCCACAATGAGGCTTGGCGCTTATCCCTGCATGATTCAAAAAGGCTCAAAAGCTCATTCCGCTTATGGAGAGCTGGAAATATCGGAACGCCATCGCCATCGCTATGAATTCAACAATGCTTATCAGGAGCAGTTTGAAAAGAAAGGGCTCGTTATTTCAGGCGTCTGCCCGCAGGGAAACCTTGTGGAGATGGTCGAACTGAAAGATCATCCGTGGTTTTTAGGATGCCAGTTTCATCCGGAATTCAAGTCGAGGCCGTTTGATGCGCATCCTCTTTTCGCAAAATTTGTTGAAGCGACGGCAGTTGCTTTAAAGCAGACTAGCTGGAAAGAGCAGAAGGCGACGCATAAAAAGGATGCCTTGAGGCAAATGGAACCGGCGGAAATTGTCAAGGCAGAAAAAAAATCTTCCTAAACCTCATATCTTGACTCATGAAGCCCCCCTTGCTATGATAACCATATGGCTATTGAACTGAAACAGGGGATGAGGCTTTCCCAATCTTTGGTAGTTACACCGCAGTTACAGCAGGCAATCAAGCTTTTGCAGCTCTCCAGAATGGAGCTTACCACTCTTATTCAGCGCGAATTGATGGAAAATCCGGTTTTAGAGGAAGAGGATGAAGACGAGGAGGCTACAAAAGAGCTGAAAACCTCCGCCGGAGAAACCCATGAACAGGCGAAAATAGAAGATAAGGGGCATGACCACTCGGCGGACGAGGTCGGTTCAAAGGACGGCCAGATGAAGGAGCCGACCGATTTCGACTGGGAAAA
>JACPAJ010000007.1 GCA_016180865.1 Deltaproteobacteria bacterium | reverse complement strand
GGCGAAAAGAGCAAAAAGCTGGATATTGCAGTTGGTTCTAGCGCCAAGGAAGGTCCGCCGCTTCCACCTCCTATGAATGGAGAAGAAATTTTCCCCTCTCCCCTAGTGGGAGAGGGACGGGGTGAGGGGGAATTGCACCGCTCCATCGCACATTCCGAATACAAACTCCTCGCAATTTTATTATCCATTGCCGCTATAGGTTATGCTGTTTACCAGCGGAAAAGAGCATAGGCACAAAACATACAGAGTCAGGTAAGTTTTAATTGGGATTAGATGAATCTATAGATGTCTTTTCTGTGTCTGATGTGGTAGATTGTAACTGTTTTTGCTGTGTCATCGATCTGATAGACTACGCGATAGTTGCCGACGCGTAGTCGATAAGTCATATCTGAATTTTCAAGTTTTAAACTCTGTGATGGTCTGGGATTGTCCGTAAGTTTATTAGTTTTTAGCAAAATATTGCGAACATCCGATCTGGAAATTTTCGCTAAGTCTTTTTCTACTGTGCTGTCGAATAGAAGATTATAAAATGCCATTTTTCTTGAGTTTTAATATAAAATGAGTTGAAGAATATTTCGGATTATTTTTGCGCTCGGCAACAACTCGTAGATCAGCGACATCTTCCATCAGGTCATAATAGCTGTCGATATCAATAACGACAGCTCGTTTATGCCCCTTGGCATCAGTAATAAATTGTTCTTTTAATTTTGATTTCATGAATTGATTTTAAAACAATAGCGTCGAAATGTCTATAATATTTTAATATGATCACATGGAAGAATATATTAATCTTCGTCAGCTAAAACGTAAGTTATAACTCCTGAGGTTATTGATACGCCAATAAGCATAGCCACTTTCCACCCCGGCGGCATGCTTTGAAATTCTCCTTCCATTTGACGTAAACCTATTACCAATTGATGCATTAGGGAGGCTTGAGAAGCAGATGTCCCAACAACTGCTGCGGATGCCGGTCGAAACGCGGCGGCACACGATCTATTGAACGAGCGAAATACCACAACTGATTCACTAACTGCTTGACGGAATTTAGGTCCGTTGTCTTTCATATCCTTAAGAACCTTGCTATTCACAATAGCGGTTAGATAATGAGAAAAGCGTTTATCAGTCTGATACACGGTTCTCATAAAAGTAGTGGCATATTCAGAAGAACGGGCACTAGCTAGTATTTTTACAAGACCCAGCCTAATTTGCTCAAGTTCAAAACATGCCTCAGATACATCACCAGCCATATCTGGCTGTGTCCTAATAATGGCGAGCGCATCTTGTGCCTCGGCAATAAATTTCACTAAGCCCCGAATGGCCTCTTCATTTATTCCTGCTTGTGCATATTGTATGTCTGGGAGATTTGTTTTAGCGGTCTTCCACCTCGGGGCCAACCCTACAGAGTCTTCGAACCGATCCAAGACCAAGCCTGGCAAACCTGACAAACCTGCAACGTCGGCTTCATCGTTCATCCTCGCTCCCTCCGCCGAATCTGCATTTTGCCGGGCCGCATTCCACCCCTCTTTTGAGGAACCGTCACAAGTTTCTATCCATCGATCATTTATTTTTTCAAATCGGCACGCCATACATTACCTCCGTTTTTTGAACTTCTATTATTATTATCGGCCAATTTCAACAAAAGTTGCTAGTCTTTTCATAACATAACATAACATAACATCCTGTAATTACAGGTAATTTGGGATTGAAAATTTTTCCCCCTTGCTTAATATTCCAAAATGGAATATCATAAATAGTATGAAAAGAGAGAGGATCCTGCTGGCTAAAAGATTGAAAGAGGCGCGCGGAAAGATAACGCAGGTTGAAGCCGCAAAGGCTTTAAAGCTTTCGCAGGCTGTCTTATCGAAGATCGAATCGGGCATTCGGGAGCCAACCGCAGTTGAATTAAAAAGATTTTCCGAACTGTATAATAAACAGGTCACTTATTTTTTTGAAGCCGAGGTGAAGCCAATAAGCAATTTTAAATATCCAAAGCTAAAGTTGAGTCATAGGGAAAAGGAGATTTTATCTGCTACGCTTAAACTATTAACTGCGATGTTTTCGCCTGTAAAAATTTATTTGTTCGGATCAAGGGCAAAAAGTGGTGGGGTGAGCAATGCTGACTTTGACATAGCTGTAGATTCGCCTCTTCCATCTGCAGGGCTTAGGCTGAAGATTAAAGAAGAAATAGAATCAATTTCCGGTCTTTACAGCGTGGACATCGTATATCTTTCCAATGTGGATGATGGTTTTAAGGAAATAATTACTAAAACAGGAGTGGTTGTCTATGAAAAAAGAAGAGGTTTTTTATTCAATTGAGCAGTTTGAAAAGGCATTTAAGAGGCTTTCTGAAATCATCAAACGTCCGTTGGATGATATTGCGCGCGATGCCGGTATACAACGGTTTGAATTTACTTTTGAGCTGATGTGGAAAGCGCTTAAAATTTATCTTGGTTTCATGGGAAGGGAATGTAAAACTCCCCGCGATGCGCTGAAAGAGGCTTTCAAGCAGGGGATGTTAAGCGGCGAAGATGTTTTTTTGAGGATGTTGGATGATAGAAACCTAAGCTCGCATACTTATAAGGAGTCAACAGCTAAAGAGATATTTGAGAGAATTGAGTTAGAATACGTGGATGCCTTCAAAAAATTGGTTTCGGAACTAAAAAAAAGATATAATACATTATAAATATGCAACTTGACTCAATCACAAAAAACTTTGGCGCATTTACTGCGCTTGACAATGTTTCCACAACATTTGATGCCGGCAAAATCTATATTCTCGCCGGTCCCAACGGGGCCGGCAAGACAACTCTTCTGCGCATCATCGCCGGCCTTCTTCGCCCCACTTCAGGAAAGGTTGTTTTTACCAAAATACCAAAACACCAACGTACTAACACACTAGGCGTTATGATGCAGGAATCCTATCTCTATCGCGACCTCACCCCTCGCGAAAATCTGGAGCTTTATGTGAGTCTTTATGGCGTGCCGTGCGAGCAGGTTTCCGCGGTTAAGCAATTGCTGAATCTCGAACCGTTTTTCGATCATGATGTCGGTACGCTTTCGCACGGCCAAAGACAGCGCACGTCCCTTGCGCGTGCACTTCTTCCAAATCCAAAAACCCTTTTGTTAGATGAGCCTTTTTTAGGGCTTGATACCTCTTCCGTCGCGCACGTTCAAAAATTCCTCGCCGGCTTCAAAGAAAACGGAGGATTGGCATTGATCGCAACGCACGAACTGGAGCTCGTCCGCGAAATAGCCGGCGGCCTTATGCTTTTGGACGGCGGCAAAATAAAATATTTCGGAGAGTTTAATGTTTGAAACGCATTAGTAAGTAATTATCGATCCGTTATTTTTGCCCGAGCTGCTGTCCGGCACGGCAGTGCCTGCGATATCGCTCATCTTCCATAAACCAACAGACGATTTAATTGCAGAATATGGCCTTGGAGTAAAATCGTCCTTGTACAGGGCTGTTTTTGATATTCTTAGATCCTGTAAAGTGCCGACAAACGGAAGAGTGGGGTCGCCGGCGCGGTTTCCAATTGCTATCGGGTTCTTATTATCGATTGAAGTAAAGTTTAGGTCCTGTGCAGATGCGGAGAGTTTGCCGTCAATGTATATTCTAATATCTTTCCCATATTCCCTTACAAAAGCCAAGTGGTGCCATTTGCCGTCATTTATCGCCTGATGATAAGTTACTGCGCTTGCTAGTTGAACCCCGTCATAAACATTAAAAATAGTGTTTGTTCCCTGCTGATATATCGAAAAAGGATACGGGCCGGGATATTTTTCAATAAGCACCGCTATTTTGTTAGGCTGCACAAGATCAAGTTTTTGCGACGTCTTAATTAAAAATTCAATTGTATAGGAATCTTTAACTGAAAAATGCAATGAGCTTGCGTCGGGGATTTTAATATATCTTTTGGTTCCATCAAGTTCTAATCCCTCAAATGTACTTTTTGAGCAGTCATTTGGGCAGGTTGATGCATTCTCGCTGTTGTTGCACAGATAATCGTAATTGCAGTAACAGCTCAAAAGAATCCGCGATTCAAACGGCTTTAGCGTGAGATTTCCTGAATAGGAATTTCCCTCAAGCCCGCAATACTCCACGCCAAGCGGGAATTCCTTGGCCTCATTCTCATGGTTTGCCAATATTAAATAGTCATCCTTTGTGTCATTGAATGCCGGCTCGGTTAAAAATGAAACAACCGTGCTGTCTTTGTCGAAGCCTTTTTTCTGCCAGTCGGAAATAGTCTCTGATTTGCTTTCCCCCCAGTTGCCTATCACAATATTTTTTGCGCCCAAAGAAATAGTGTTGTTATTAATGTGAGTTGTGGCGGCATCAAGCTTGTAATAATCATACAAATGCGTGTTTGCGCCGGGATAGAATATTTTATTGTTTATTATTTTATTTCCGGCCGTAACTTTTTCCGGCTTAGTGTCCAAGTCGTTTGTAATTGTGCTGAGCGCGGGATATTTTAATAAAAACTGTTTGCCGTCAATGGCGGGGTTATTTTTTATATATTCCAGCTCGTTCCACATCGACTTGAAATATTTCGGGTCCTCATAACCCTTGCCTATTGATATTTGGGCGTATTTAAGCGCATTTATAACTGTGTTGTCCGCAACAATATTATCCCTGCCGCCGTTTATTATAATTCCGGCATTAAAACTGTTCATCACCGTATTGCCATAAACTTGCGTGCCGCTTGTAAGCCCGTCAAGATAGATGCCGTACGAATAATATGGTGAAGTCCATTTCTTTTTAATCGAATCGTACCCGTATCCCCCCGTCCCATCTACAATATTGTAGCGGATGATATTTCCCCTATGGAGCCAGCTTACTACTGCATATGGATCTTTTCCATCCGCATACAGGAAATTGCCGCTTGGATAGTGGTATATCGCACCGGTATCCTGTGTCTTTTGATTTACATCATGCACATAATTATACTCAACTGTTGCGTCGTTGCTGCTTAAGGATATGGCTATCCTTGGGGTGTTATATATTTCGTTATATGCGATCTGCAATCCGAAGAGATTGCCGGCGCTGATTGCGCCGCCGCCTTTAATTATTATTTCACTTGTATCGTGAATTTTATTATTCAAAACCTTTATATTGCTTGGAATAAGCTTTTTATAATCTTCGCTGGAGCCCCATATGTTTATTGCATAATCGCCCGTTCCAAAGATTTCGCATCCATCGATAGTAATATTCTTCGATGACCATGAATATATGCCAAAATCCTTTGTCTTTGATATGGCTGAATCTTCTATCGATATGTTATCTGATGCTTCAATATAAATGCCGTATCCGTCGGTCTCCTCTATGATTAAATCTTTGAAAGTTATGTCATGCGCCTTATTTATATGCACGGCATTGCTTATAACCGGAACAGTAATATCTCCATTGGGGTCTGCACTGCCTTCGGAATAAAAATAAAGTCTCTTGGCGTTTTTATCCAGATACCATTCATCGTTTGAATCCAGTTCCTCAAATATATTTTGTAGGAAATAGCGGTTGTTTGCGCAAATCCCTCCGCTGCCGACGCTTCCAGGCCCTTTGGTCAGAGTAATCTCGTTTTTTACGCCGTCGATTGCAGCGACATTAAGCAGGACGGCCCAATAATTTAATTTGGGGAAGACAGAAACCTGTATTTCGCCTGGTTTGCCCCATTTTGCGGGATCGAAATCACCCTGCTTATATTTGAAGGATGAGAACGGGACGCCATTTGCATCTTCACAGGGCGTATCATCCGCCACATAGAGAAAACCGCCTCCGACAGGATCAGCCGGATCAACGTTTGGATACCTTGCAAGATTGCCTCTTTTGCCGTTTAAAAAGACTTGTTTAATTTCATTCGTTATCCCTTGCGATGCAAGATCGGCAAAAATAATATTATCAGAATATTTATTAAAAGCCGTAATTTTTTTGCTGCCCTTTATTACGGGTCTTTCTGCCCAGCACCCCCTATAAACATTGGGTGATCCTATGCTGCCGGAATCTGCCTCGGTGAATGTAAGGCTTTTTTCCAAATAATATTTGCCGGGCGCAATGCATACTGTCGCGCCTTTAATTTTATTTGTATTAAGATGTTCCTTGGCTTTTTCTATTGTTTTGAACGGAGAATCTTTTGCTCCGGAATTAGCATCATCTCCTTTGTTGATATCGACATAGAAGACAACCCCCGGTATATCAATCGGTTGATCGTTTGGTTGGCCCGTTACGTTATCTATTCCATCCGTTCCAGTGCTTGTTTCGCCTTCGCCGGTCTCATCATTTAGTTTGGATTGATCTGTGCCGGCTGTTGTTTGGTCGCTTTGAACAGTTATTTCTGATTCCACAGTTGTGGAGGCAGCGGGCTCTTTGACATCTGGCACGGTAACCGCAGGCGGCTCGATTTGCGGATTGATCTCTGTTTTAACAGGCGTGTTATCCTCTACCGATGGCGCCTTTTTCTTGTCATTACAGCCAATAAAGAACCCTAAGATAATAGTTAAGATTAATATTTTTTTCATCGCAGATTCATAATAGCAAACTGTGTGCCATATTGCTATAAAATTATATCAATTAAAACAATGGGTTATATTGGAAAGGAGCGCAAATATGTATGAAATATTGGCTATAGCGTCATAATATTGGCGAGTTTATATCATTGATTTTAACCTAAAAATCGGTAGTAGCATAAAACCATGCTTATTCATTTAGGCCTTTTGTTCGCCTGTTTTTTATGGGCGATATCGTTTATCGCAAGCAAAGTTGCATTGGAATCAGCGCCGCCTTTGACTGTTGTGGCTTTACGCCTCGTCTTGTCGGCGTTATGTTTTGTTGTGTGGTTTGCTTTCAAAGGCTGGCCAAAAATCGAATGGACTTTTGCGCGTATTTGGCAGTTGGTCTTGTTGAGCCTGATTGGAACAACTTTTCACTATGGCATCCAGACGGTAGGCCTTCAATACACAGCCGCATCGAACGCATCTTTATATGCGGCAACATGCCCAATCTCAATTGCTGTAATAGCTGTGATTTTTTTAAGAGAACGTCTAACGTGGTGCAAAACGGTTGGCATTTTTCTAGCATTGTCAGGAGCGTTGTTTGCTATGGGATTTTCTACATTGCTATCGTTAGAATTTCGCGGCCGGCTTTTTGGCGACGTTCTTGTTTTTACCAGTATCTTTTTGTGGGCAATATTCACAGTCTATAGCAAAAAAATAACCGAAGAACTTGGAGCCATGGAACTTTTAGGGATTGTTACGATCGTTGGCGCCCTTACAATGCTGCCTGTTGGGCTTATTGAAATGCACGATATGAGTTTCTCTTCCATTACGCTTGAATCATGGGCGGCAATAGGTTTTTTAGGACTCACATGCTCTTTTTTGGCAACACTGCTTTATTTTCTGGCTCTGGAAAAGCTCGAATCCCAAAGAGTGGGTGTTTATCTCTATACAATCCCGTTAATGACATACATTGTAGCGTGGTTATATCTTGGCGAACGTGTCGGATTGAACCTTGCAGGCGCTTCTGCGCTTGTGCTTGCCGGGGTATATCTCACGGAGAGGGGGTAGAACCTTACTAAGTGTCCGACACTTATTAAATCTCGCCCCGGCGGAATTTTTGCCAGAGGCGTTGTCTCTTTGGTGAAAGGGTGCAATAGGATAAGACTATGCCTTCTTGCAACCACGCGAGACGCATTACAGGTGTTAGTTTTAGGTAATCACGGATCATTTTCGTGGTTATTACAAATCTAACCCCTTTTTTTGCCGTTTTTTTCACTTCTTAACTCCTTTGATAACTTTTTCAGCGCTTCGATATCTGAAATATCCTGTAATCTGTTCGCCTGTTTTTTCAGCCGAATCAAATGGCCGATCGATATAACCGGAACTTTCGGTTTAAATCCCAATTTTGGCATGCACTTTGCAAATTTTAGGATATTTTTTTGTTCGAGAGCAACTATAAGGTCCAGATCGGCTGTGAACCTAGGTACGCCAAGCAGATTGACAGCAATGCCGCCGACAATGACATATCTAACGTCTTTTTTTGCAAGCTCCCTAAATATTTCAGCAAACCAATAGCGCATATTATATGCGCATTATGCCCACAACCCCCTTCAAAAATCCAGATGAAAATTTCGGATTTTGACAATACGCTTGCAAGAGATTTCGACATCGCCTATATTCAGGCTCAGAAATGTCTAAATTTCTTGCACTCATAAAGAAAGAATGGATATTGGCCGGACGGCAAAAGGCGGTATTTTTGTCGCTCCTGCTGTTTTCCACGCTTGTTATTTTGCTTATTTATTTCGGGCTTGAAGTGCTGGAAGTAAAGCCGAAAGGGATTGTCCCGCCCGTAATCTGGCTTGCGATTGTATTCGGCGGAACTTTACAGCTAAACCGCACATATGATTTCGAGCGCGATGAAGATGTATTAGACGGCATGCGGCTGATTCCGGATATTGCAACGCAATTTTATTTAAGCAAATTTGCCGTAAATTTCCTCATGCTTGCAATTATAACGGTCTTTTCATCATTTGTGGCCTCGATCCTCTTTGACTATCCGCTTTTTACTGAGCTTAGGAATATTATTCCGCCTCTTTTTTTGGGACTATTGGGATTGACAGCCGTCGGCACCACTTTTTCCACGATGGTGATGGTTCATCATAAGCGCGATATTTTACTTCCGACTATTTTTTATCCTCTCATCGCGCCGCTTTCGATCGCTGTTATAAAATCGATGCAGCCGGAGTATCTGGACGCGGCATCGTGGTTTAAAATTTTGCTGGTATTTGATATAATTTATGTTACCGCAAGTTTGCTTGTGTTTGATAAGATGATGGAAGGATAAGATGGTGTGTTGGTATGTTGGTGTGTTAGTGTTTTGGTGTTACTAAAATACCAACATACTAACACACTAACATACCAGTCATTATGGCTAAAAAGTTTATTTCAATTTGGACTATCGTAACGGCAATGTTGATTGCAATCGACGCCTATCTCATCGCCTTCTATGCGCCTATCGAAATCAATCAAGGCGCGGCGCAGAAGATTTTTTACTGGCATGTGCCTTCGGCAATGACAATGATGACTTTTTATATTATCGGCGGTGTTGCAAGCGTTGTTTATCTCATTAAAAAGAACGCCAAAGCCGATGCCTTGGCAGTATCTTTTATTGAAATTGGGTTTTTATTCTGCACAATCGTTCTTGTGACCGGGCCCTTGTGGGCGAAACCTGTTTGGGGCGCGTGGTGGACGTGGGAGCCGCGTTTGACTTCGACTCTATTTGTATGGCTGGTCTTTTTTGGATATTTCATGCTCCGTGCGAGCCTTGAAAATAAAGATCATGCCCGGCTTTATGGTTCTGTTCTTGCGATTTTCGGATGCCTTCATCCACCCGCAGGTTTTAAATTCGCGCTAAAGCCTGCCGGATGCAATGTGGCTGACGCTGATTGTTTCTATTATAACTGTGCTTTCACTCGCCGGCTTATTGGTTTATTTAAAATATAAAAAAGAACTAACGCACTAACGCCAGCCGAAGGCTGGTCCGCCTCTGGCGGACACTAATTATGGATAATTCACTTTACGCATACGCTGCTTATATTGCAATAGCCCTGCTTATCGGCGGATACATCTTTTTCAGGCTGAAACCTTAAAAAATAAAATTTTTTTCTAAAATAGGCGATGAAAACTCGTAATTTAAGAGTTTTTTTTTTTTTTTCCCTCAGTTTTATAGCTGCTATAATCATACTAAATTGCTCCAGCACTAAAGGGCAGAAGTTCGGGGCGGCATTAAATCCGTCATTAACAACCGAAAAAGCTATTTTCCCTCATACAGCCACATGGGCAAACCCGGAAGAACACGGGGCTTATGACACATCTTTATGTTCCGCGGCCGGATGCCATGGATTAAATCTGGAAGGAGATGCCGGACCGTCCTGCAAAAAATGCCACGAAGACTGGCCTCATGCCGACAGCTGGCGCAATAAAGAAGCGCACGGTAAATTTGTTATAGAAAAAGGCCGGTCGAGATGCGCCACAAAATGCCACGGATCCGACTTTTCCGGCGGCTTAAGCAAGGTGTCGTGCATCGGCTGTCATGCTCTTTATCCTCATGCCGATAATTTTGCCGAGGTGGAAATTCACGGTGTTAAAGCTAAAGGCTCCGCTAAATATAATTGCACAGCGTGCCATGGAGCGGACCTTGCGGGTGGCGATAGCGGCCGTTCCTGCTTTGAATGCCATAAAAATTATCCTCACAGCGATGACTGGGGTAAAAAGGAAAACCACGGCGCGTGGGCGGCTTCGAACGGCAAAGATGCATGCGCCACAAAGTGCCACGGCGCCGATCTTGCCGGCGGTCTTTCGGGAGTTTCATGCGATAAATGCCATACCGTATGGCCGAATCAGCACGCGCCTGATGCTTGGAAATCAGGCGAGCACGGAAAGGAACTTGTTGAACTCGGCGAAAACGCGTGCACCGGCTGCCACGGTGATGACTGGAACGGCGGTGCTTCCAAAATATCCTGCTATGAATGTCACGAAAGCCTTCCAATCCATTATGAAGAAGGCTGGAGCACAACAGGCCACGGCAAATATGTCATCAATAATAAGGGTGATGTTGAAGGTTGTAAAAAATGCCACGGAGCTGAATTTGGAGGGACCGATACCGCGCCCTCCTGCTCCAAATCGACATGCCATCCAAGTTATCCAAATAAGCATATTCCTAACAGCTGGAAAGGTTACACCGGCCACGGCAAATATGTCATAGCAGATAAGAATAAAGACAAGTCAGAGTGCCAGCTATGCCATGGTTCGGATTTTACGGGCGGAGGCAGCGCTGTGACATGTTATTATAATGATACCTGCCACAAAACATATCCGCATCCAGTTCCAAAGTCTGCGACTCCCGGTGAGGATTTCAGCCAGTGGGAAACAACCGGCGCTCATAAGCATGGCGAATATTTTACCAGCAAAGAGGATAAAAATAATTCTTCATGCGCTGCAACCTATTGCCATGGCGCGAATCTTGAAGGGAACAGCGAAAGCGGCGCATATGCGTGTGATGAATGCCATCTGAAGATGCCGCATGGTGCAGCGTGGAATCACGGCCTTGCATCGCTTACGCAATTGGAGGAATGTAAAAAATGTCACGGAGCAAACCTTCAGGGCGATGGAAAGGCCAAATCATGTTACGAATGCCATAAAGCGTATCCGGAGCCGCATGAGTCAACGGATTGGAAAGTAACTTTTGCCGGGCACGGAAAATATATTTTTGACGGGAAACCCAGCGACCTGAAAGAAGGCTGCAAAAACTGCCATAGCTCGGATTTTAAGGGCGGCGTTAGCGGCAAAACTTGTTATAATATTGCGTGCCATCAAACGTTTCCGCATACGGCAGAGTGGGGCGGCTCGCCGCATGGCGACTTTGTGAAAGGGCTTGGCGGAGATGTATTTGCTCAAATAAATGAAAAATGCCAGACATTTAACTGCCACGGAAGCGGCGGCGTATCGAACTACGGGGTTAAAGACTGCAACAGCGTCGAATGCCATTCCTCGTTTCCGGACAAACATGAGAATAAATCCGAATGGGAAGGCGACGGAGACAACGGCCACAGAAAATATGTTTTCGCCAACGGAACATCTGAATGTGAAAAATGCCACTGGGGCGATTTTGGTTCCGGAACCGAAACTTGGGGCTGCTATTCATGCCATGAACCGTATCCGCATGTTCCCGAGTGGGATCACGGTGCGCAAGTTTTGATGATGGGTGAAGAGGAGGAAGAGTTTGATAGCGATGCGTTCAACAATAAGTGTTTTACTTGTCATGGCGCTGCGGAAAAAGTGAACACAAAGGAGCCTTCGTCCGACGAGGCAAAAGTTCCTCTCGGTATTTTATTATCTTCCGGAGAAAATCTTCCCCGCTGCTATAATTGCCATTATGCATATCCTCATATAGGCTTTAGAGACGTTTATCACGATATATATGATGATACTATTAAGTTCAAAAACTGCGACGGCGTCTATGAATATGTTTTGGATCTATGCTGGGCGGACAAAGGGCAGTACGGCCATCAAAAATATATCGTTAATAACGAAGATTTTAAAAAATATATAAACAGCACGGACGGCAAAAAGATTACGCCCGAAAATGAGGCCGCACTTGAAGATTTGATAGGCGCAACAATTTCCGGCTCATCCCTTCCGAAAGGCTGCTTCGCTGAAGATGCCTGCCACAAAACAAAACGGCACGGCCAGAAAAAAACTTAAGTTGGTATATTGTTTGCACATCTTATAAAATATGGTATAAATACAAACAAATACATTATAAATGTGGTGTAAAATCGCTATGTTACAGCATGGTTGTAAAATCAGAATAGTCACTTTCTTGACATTGAGCGCAGTCTTATCCATTTTGATAATTTCCTGTTCCAAAAGCAAGGGGACAAAATATGAGTCGGCAGGCGGCGATACTCCGTCTTTAACTACCGTTTTCCCTCATGCATCAGGCTGGTCTGCTCCGGAAGAGCATGGGGCTTATGTAAGAAAAGACGCTGTTACAAATACAAGTTCATGTTCTGCGGCCGGATGCCATGGATTAAATTTGGAAGGAGACGCCGGACCATCCTGCAAAAAATGCCATGAACTTTGGCCCCATGATGATGGCTGGAAAAGTTCAGACAAACATGGAAAATTTGTTCTTGGAGATAATAAGACAAAATGCGCCACAAAGTGCCACGGAGAAGATTTGGCCGGCGGCCTGTCCGGAGTTTCGTGCACAACGTGCCATGATATTTTTCCCCACGCCGATAATTTTTCGGATCCGGGCGTGCATGGAAAATACGCTGTTGGGTCAAAGAAAAATGATTGCATAGCATGCCATGGTGCCGATTTTAAAGGCGGTGATTCAGGCCAGACATGTTACGAATGTCATAAGCAAATCTACCCTCATGCCAGCGGATGGAGCAAAAAAGAGGAGCATGGCGTGTTAGTAGCGGAAAAGGGCAAAACAATGTGTGCTACAAAGTGCCATGGAACTGATTTGTCCGGCGGGTTGTCTAAAGTGGCGTGTGACAGCTGCCATACAATATGGCCTTCGGAACATAAGTCAGATGACTGGAAGACCACATCGCACGGCAAGAAATTTTTAGGGCTTGGAAAAGGCGCTTGCCTTGGCTGCCATGGCGAAGATTGGAATGGCGGAGAGACCGGTTACTCGTGTCTTTCTTCATGCCATGAAAGTTTGCCGCAGCATTACGATGGCAGCTTGTGGAAAGAAACCGGCCATGGAAAATATGCGCTTACGCTTGGCGGTGATTATACAGAGTGCAAAAAATGCCACGGAGCAAATCTTGAAGGAAAAACTTTTGGAGAGATCGGAATTTCAGATATTCCCGCCTGTGCCAATTGCCACGACTCATATCCTTATAAACATACGGCTGCATGGGGAATGTTTGAAGGGCATGGAGCATACTTATTAAGTGAGAAGAAAGTGAACAGTGCGACATTGGATGAATGCAAAAAATGCCACGGTGATAAGTTAGATGGCGGCGGCGCCGGTAAGAGCTGTTTCTCTTGCCATATAACTTATCCGCATTTTGAAGGGTGGAATACCGGGCACGGCGCATATTTTATCGCCAATGAAAAGAATAAAGAGACAAAAACCTGCGCAACCGCTAATTGCCACGGTGTAAACTTAAAGGGAAATCCTGAAGGCGCGCCAATTGGCCAGAAACTTGTTTACGGCTGTGAAGACTGTCATTTTCAATATCCGCACCCGGCAGATTGGAAGCATGGCCTTGCAGACCCGACGTTGAAAAAGTGCAAAACATGCCATGACGATAATTTTGAAGGGAAGGGGAATGCGGTATCTTGCTATAGCGATAACTTGGCATGCCACAAATCATTTCCGGCGCCGCATCGTGAAACCCCATATGAAACCGCATCCGCCGCATGGAAAAAATATGAAGGGCACGGAGATTACGCGGCTACGACAGATGCAGGCGGTAAGATAACGGTGAATATTGAAGGATGCAAGAAGTGTCACGGAGCATTATTTACAGGCGGGAGTCCAGGCAGCAATATAAAATACTCTTGTTATGCCTGTCATAAGAATTACCCTCATCCGCCGACACCTACGTACTTATATGATAACGCAGGCAAGAAATATTACCCGTTTACCGATGCTTCCAAGTGGGCGACATTCGACGGCGGTCATGGCCTGTATCTTGCATATAAAGCCAAAAAATCTCCAACCGGCCAGAGCGCCAGCGAGATCGCAAAAGTTGGCACCGGAGGATATGGCTGCTGGCCGTGTCACGGAGATAAACTTGACGGCGGAATATCCGGCAAATCATGCAAGATTGCCGCATGCCATCCTAGCTATCCGCATGCCTATGATGGCACATGGAAGCAAAATGCAGCTGACCCAACAACAGCGCATGGCGGGTATTTAATGAAGGGTTTGCAGAACTTAAAAGACGTATACGCTAAAATTCAGAATGAATGTTCCGGCATATTTTGTCACGGGAGTGAAGGCGTGGCGAACTGGAAAGCGCCCGATTGCAATGATTCAAAGTGCCATGCGACATTTCCAACTGCCCACGCCGATGCAGCTCTATGGCCAACTAAAGACGGGCACGCGCAATCTGCTAAGACGCAAATTGAATCATGTAAATTATGCCATGGCAATGACTTTACAGGGGGAAATAGCGGATCGACTTGCGATGGCAAATGCCACGTCATTATTCCACAGCATTACGAAGCTAACTGGAAGGAAACGGAACATGGAAATTTTGTGCTAAAAGAAGATGATGAGTATGATCAGTTTCTATCTGATAACTATACCGCAAAATGCCAGTTTTGCCATGAGGAGACATATCCATTGAATAACGACTGGCCATCCGGAGATACTATTACAGCCAGCGGGACAAAAAAGTGTTATAACGAAACGTGTCATTCAGTTTATCCGCATGTTCAATATATCAATGCTGCTGTCCAAACATTAATTTGGAAAGATAGCGGGGCTCACTATATTTATCTTATGGATAACGTCCATTTTGGATGGTCTAATCTTAGCAAACAGGCTGGTATTGATGAGGTTAATTCAAAATGTGGAGGTGTCACTCCAGGCTATTGCCATAATGGCACGCGGCAAAAGAAAGAGAAGAAGGTTGCATGGTATAAGGCGTGCGAATTGTGCCATTCTCCAAAGTAGGCAAATTTTCCTTGCTTTTAGTCCCATAAAAATCTAGCAACATTTTCGTGCGGCAGCCGATAGTATATTAATAGAGGATTAACAAAATACAAAATACACGAAATGCGGCTATTTAATAAAATTACCCTATATATTACGCTGTTAATTGTCTTTACCGCCTTTGGCTGCGGGGATATGAAGGGGCCTGACTATAAAGCTTCATCAAATGACGATGCAAGCCTTGGTTTAGCTCAATTCCCCCATACAGAAACATGGGCTGATCCCGAAGAACATGGGGCAGATGACTTGTCAACATGTTCTGTTGCAGGCTGTCACGGAGCAAATCTTGAAGGCGACAGCGGCCCTGCCTGCAATAAGTGCCATCAGGATTATCCTCATAGCACTGATTGGATAAAAAAAGAAGTTCACGGCAAATTTGTGCAGGAAAACGGAAACACCCGTTGCGCTACAAAATGCCATGGCGCCGATTTTGCCGGCGGCCTGTCTGGAATTGCCTGCCAAAAGTGCCACGACACATATCCGCACAAAGAAAATTTTGCATTGCCGGATGTTCATGGATTGCCAGCTGCGGGCGATAATAAAAATGTCTGCGCATTATGCCATGGTTCAGATTGGAGCGGGGGAGATGTCGGTATTTCATGCCTCAATTGCCATAATCAGCTTTATCCTCACGCGAGCGGATGGAGCAATAAGGATGCGCATGGCGCATGGGTCGTTGAAAACAGCAAGATCGCGTGCGAAACCAAATGCCACGGAACAGATCTTAAGGGCGGGCTTTCAGGCATCTCGTGCGAAAATTGTCATACTGTCTGGCCGTCCGATCATAAAACAGAAAACTGGAAAACGGCTGCACATGGTTTAAAATTTATAGGTCTCGGCAAAAGCGCTTGCCTTGGCTGTCACGGTGAGGACTGGATGG
The DNA here is from genome assembly GCA_016180865.1 of Deltaproteobacteria bacterium. Lineage (GTDB taxonomy): Bacteria > UBA10199 > UBA10199 > 1-14-0-20-49-13 > JACPAJ01. The sequence continues at coordinate 1,806 of JACPAJ010000007.1, read as the reverse complement.
GCGGAAATACAGGTTCCGAGACATGTTATAAATGCCATAATAGTTTGCCGCAGCATTACGATGGCAGCTTGTGGAAAGAAACCGGCCACGAAAAATATGCGGCAGCTCTTGGCGGAAACTTTGACGAGTGCAAAAAATGCCACGGCGCTAACCTTGAAGGCAAGGATTTTGGCGAACTTGGAATTAAAAATATTCCGGCTTGCTCAAGCTGCCATGAAAGTTATCCTTTAGAACATGCGGAAGCAAACTGGCCGGAAAAGGCCGGCCATGCGCTGTTTACCGATTCGGCCGCTAAACTTGAAAACTGCAAATTATGCCACGGCAGCGATTTTTCCGGCGGCAGCGCAAATGTTGCATGTACGACATGCCATGTGGTCATTCCGGAACATGTCGATGCGGCCTGGAAAGAGAAAAATCACGGCAAATTTGTCTTAACTGATGACCATAAGTATGATCTGTTTTCTTCCGCTAACTATGGTGACAAATGTCAATTCTGCCATGGAGAGATATATGATCTCACCAATGACTGGCCATCCGGCGCTACTGTTACGGCCAGCGAAACAAAAAAGTGCTACTATTGTCATCCAGCGTATCCGCACTATAATTATGTTGATAGTGATGGTCTTATCAATCCGTGGTCAAGTGATCAAGTTTTAGGAAAATGGACGCATATGATCTATCTTGGCTGGAATGCTCATTTCGATGACGGAGATAATGATATCAATGATGTGATCAACAACTGCGGGGGCGGCACAAACGGCTATTGCCATAATAACACCAGGCAGAAGAAAACCTATAAAATAGGAAAAGTAGATACGACGTGCAACTCCCTCTGCCATTCCAAAAAATAATATAATGGAAATTTCTTGACTGAAGGTCCCATTTTTAATAGAAGCGGTTCACAAATCTAAATAAGAAAGGGGGGAAAAGAAATGAAAAAACTAGTTATGGCTGTAGTCGGAGTCGGTTTGCTTGTGAGCGTATCTGCTTTCTCAAAGCCCGAGTTCGCCAAAAAAGAGGGCAAGGCATGCACATATTGCCATGTGAAAGCCGGCGCAAAAGATTTGAATGACACAGGCAAGTGCTATAAAGATAACAAGTTCTCGCTGGAAAAGTGCAAAGCTTCTGATGCAAAGTAACCCTAAAGGGGACAGTCACATGTCCCCTTTTTGTTTATCCGCTTGACATATCATTAAGTTAGCGTTTTAAAGCATTTCCATGCGTTTGGCAGTAATAGGTTTTAGCCATAAAAATACGCCGCTTTCCCTCCGTGAAGCGCTGGCTTTTGACCGCGAAAAAGCCGTTGCAATCGCCAAAACTCTTATAAATCAGGATGTTATAGAAGAATCGATGGCGGTTGTTACATGCAACCGGACGGAGATATATTCTATCGGATCATGTCTTGAAGGGATTCGAGAGACTACCTACCAGATATTGGCGGAAACTATCGGGGTTGATGTTGCCGAATTAACGAACGTTTCATACTGTTACTTTGAGGCCGAAGGCTTAAGGCACATTTTCAGGGTTGCTTCGAGTCTTGATGCAATGGTTGTCGGCGAAGCTCAGGTTTTGGGGCAGTTTAAGGCCGCATATCAGACGGCGGTTGAATATAATACCGTAGGCCCATATCTTCACAAAGCATGCCATGCCGCATTTAGAGTTGCCAAAAGAGTAAGAACCGAAACGGATGTCGCCGCTTTGCCTGTATCCATAGGTTCGCTGGCTATTGACCTTGCAATAGAAGCATATCCTGATTTAAGCAGGGCAAATGTGCTGCTAATCGGCGCCGGCGAGATGAGCTCTCTT
>JACPAJ010000006.1:13927-15757 GCA_016180865.1 Deltaproteobacteria bacterium | reverse complement strand
CCTGTGAGAATTCGCGTTCAGTTCAATAGCAACGCCGTGCTTCGCCGCCGCTTCTATCACTTTGTGCATATCAATCTTATAGGGCTCTCGCGAAAGAAGAAGTCTTCCCGTTGGATGACCCAAAATGGTGGAATAAGGATTCTCAAAAGCTTTTATGACCCTGTTCGTCATCTCATCTTCGGCCATATTGAATCTTGAGTGTATCGATACGATGACAAAATCGAATCCTTTTAAGATATCATTCGGATAATCGAGCGAACCATCCTGCAAAATATCGCATTCAATGCCCCTTAAAATCGCAATCCCTTTAAGTTTTGAATTAAGCTTTTCGATTTCTTTCCACTGTCTTTTGATATCAGGCGGTTTTAGGCCTCCGGCATATGAAGCCGACTGGCTGTGATCGCAGATGCCGACATAAGAATAGCCAAGCTTTTTTGCCGCCAACGCAACCTCTTCAACCGAATTCACGCCGTCGCTTTTATTCGTATGAACATGAAGAACGCCTGTTATATCCTTTTCATTTAATAGTTCCGGAAGTCTCCCCTTTTCGGCCGCTTCTATTTCTCCCATATTTTCCCTTAATTCGGGCGGAATAAACGAAAGGCCTAAATTTTTATAAATTTCCGCTTCGTCTTTGCATACGACCAGTTTTTCCGAGCGCCCTTTAAACAACCCGTACTCATTCATCTTCATCCCCATTTTTATCGCACGCGAACGCATTGCGACATTATGCTCCTTGCTGCCTGTAAAATGGTGAAGAGCGTAAGGAAATTCGGCGTCCGAAACCGCCCGCAAATCCGCTGAAATTCCGCTTTTTAAAATAACCGCCGATTTTGTGCCGCCTTTAGCGTCCGTTCTTTCAACCATCGGGAGGCTTGTAAAAAATTTCATCACCTCATCGGGCTTGTTTGTGCTTGCAACGATATCAATATCTTTTATCACCTCTTTTTTCCGCCTGATGCTCCCCGCAATTTCGGCTCTGATGACAAAAGGATGTTCGCTGACAGCGTCGTAAACTTCAAGCGCCGCTAAAAGCGCGCTGCTGTAAAGATGCTGGCCGAGATTTCGCCTCAAATAAGCAATCCCCTGCAAAATTTTTTCTTCGGTCTTTTGTCCAAAGCCTTTGTGCTTTCGGAGCGCGCCGTGCTTGCAGGCAAGTTCAAGTCCTCCGATTTCTTTGATGCTAAGAACCTCCCACAAGAATTTAACTTTTTTGGGGCCAAGGCCCGGAATAGCAAGCATATCAAAAAGCCCGGCCGGCACCGATTTTCTGAGCGATTCATATTCTTTAATGCGCCCGTTTTTATAAAGTTCCGTAATATGGTCGGCGAGATTCTTTCCGATGCCTTTTACTTCAGTAAGCGTCCCGTCTTTAATTCTAAGTTCGAGATCATCCATCCCTTCAACAACACGGGCCGCATTTTCATAGGCGCGTATCTTGAACGGATTTTCGCCTTTAAGTTCAAAAACTATTGCCATTTCGGCAAGAACGGATGCAATATCATGCTTATTCATAATGATATTTTTCGCCCCTCAATATCGTGCAGGCTCTGTATAGCTGTTCAAGCAAAATTGCGCGCGCCAGCTCATGAGGGAACGTCATTTTGGAGAGGCTCATAAGCGTCTTGGCTTTTGCTTTGACTGCATCCGAAACGCCCGGCGCATCGCCGATAAAAAATGTCAGCCGCTTTGTTCCCATTCTCCTGTGAGTTTCCAGAAATTCCGCAAGCCCTTTGGAAGTGGTCTCTTCTCCTCGCTCATCCAGCACAATCAAAAAATCGTCGCGGTCGATTTTTATACTCCCCTCATTTTTCACAACAGAAATTTCAA
>JACPAJ010000006.1:0-13917 GCA_016180865.1 Deltaproteobacteria bacterium | reverse complement strand
AATAATGTTCTATCCTCTTTGCATAGTCCTCCACCAGAAAGGCGATTCCTTTCGATTTCAGCTTCCCAACCGCGATAAGTTTTATCTTCATGGGCTTAATTATAAACATACAATGCTAAATTTTGCCATAGATTCTTTGCCTAACGCACCAAATCCTTGACTTCCTAAATCATCTAAACGATATAAGCAGGGGATGAAGGCGCTATCAAGGGCGTGGATTGTGATTTTATTTCTTCTTGCCGGATGCAGCGGCGGAAGCGGAAGAGTATCCACTTCCGAGCTTGCTTCGTGCGGAAGCGGAGAGCTTTTTACAGCCCTCCCCATGGCGCTGGCGGATTTTCGGGGCCTTGTTCCTCTGGGAACTCTTAATCCTTCCGGCCACACTCTTCCAACGGATCATCTCTATTTTTATATCCGGCTGACCGATCCGGCGAATAGTTCCAGCGACCCGGCGTCTGTAAATGTATATGCTCCCGGAAATATCAGAATTACCGAGGTGTCTGTTTCGGAACATCTGTCGGCAAACCCTCCTTATTCGGACTATACGATCACTTTTTATCCCTGTGAGGAGCTGCACGCCTATTTTGGCCACATACAATCTTTGTCCTCGTCGTTTTCCGGACAAGTGGGCTCTGTGACCGACAACTGCGAAACATATTCAACGGGAGGAGAATCCTTCAGCAGTTGTTCCAAAACTGTAAGCATCGATGTTGCGGCCGGCGCATTATTGGGAACTGCAGGGAGAAAAAGCCAACTGGCGTTGGATTTTGGCGCATATGATTCGCGCATTACGCCGGAAGGCTTTGCCAATCAGAGCCGCTTTACGACCAGCTACCCTTATGCGGTCTGCCCTGTCGATTATTTTTCTGCATCGTTAAAAAACAATTTGGAAACCCGCTTCAGTTCTTACACGGGAGCAACGCAAAGAACTGCGGATCCGGTTTGCGGCGAAGTGGGCCAGGACGTTTCGGAAACGGCGCAAGGCCTCTGGTTTTTGCCAAACACCGCTACCTATCCAGAGGATCCACATTTGGCCCTAGCTCATGACAACATAACCCCATCAATCGGAGTTTTCTCCGTGGGCACTTCACTGACAGGAGTTGATAGCGGAGTATATACATTCACTCCTGTCAGTTCAGGTTTCATCAACCGCGATTTTAGCGGCGTTACGGCCGACGGAAACAGATATTGTTATGAAACCGGGGAAGGCGTTGTATTCATGCTGCAGCTCGCAAACTCTGCAACGCTTCATATTCAAAAACTGGATCAGGCGAATTGCGACATTATCCCCGACTTTGATTCTGCGACAGTAACTTATGAAAGATAGCTAAGGCTTCAAGGCGGTAATTTCATTTCACAATTATTTCGTTATTTTGTTTCAGATAATTTAAAAAAATGGAGTCAGAAGCCTTGGTAATTGAGATGCATATGCCGTATTTCGGCCCGATTGGGGATATGCCCTCAAATTTATTCTTCTCTATTATATTATTTCTCGGACAACAGCCGCCAAGAGCGGAATTTTTTAGAACATCGTCGGGGCAATTAGGCGTGCCAAGATTATTTGTCAAATATCCATTCTGCACTTGAAAATCATCTCCTTTGTTATCATGGATGTAATTGTCGGTAATTGTAGTCCCTCTTGAGTTAGTAACATAGGCATCCGGCCCGAGATAAAAACCGGCTTTTAAATTTAACGATGAACAGATTCCGTTATTATAAATTTCGTTTTTACTAATTATATTATTAACGCCTTCAACGGGATAGTTTTTCCCGTCTCTTCCGGTGCTAATGTAATATATCCCTTTCGCCGCGTTATTATAGATCTTATTGGAAGCTATTAAAGCGTTTTTCATCGGGTCTCTTATGCTTAATCCTTCGCCGCCGTTGTCATGGACGCTATTTTCAATTATAAGACTGTCCGATCCGTGCGTATATATGCCGTGCCCGCCTGCCCATATCCCTTTCCATGCATTATCAAGCGCCGCGTTCTTTAAAGATGAACCGAGCACCTTTGCGGCTGTCACGGCATTTGGAAAATTTACATACGCTCTTCCGTCAACGCACTTGTAGTCTTTGCCTATACCCTCTATCAGAATGTTTTTAACCTGATCGCATGTAAATAAACGATAATTGGCATAAGTAATTTGCGCATCTAAACATGAAATTGGAACCATCGGACATTCCAAATCTAGCGCATCTGAACAGACTTTTTTCGAATACCATCCGCTATTATAGATTTCATTGGCGACATACATGTTTCCGATGCTTTTATTTGATTCGTAGATTCCATCCCGCTCATTATCGTTGTCTAACCCGTCTGTGGTAAGGATGTATGGCGCATCTTTGGGTTCGCCATCTTTATAAACGATGCGCCCATTACTATCATACTCGATTAGAAACAAAGCCGAAGGATTGACAGATGGGATAGCATTCCCATTGCCGCGCACGATATTACCTGCAAACCTATTGCAGGAGCCTCTGTTGTAGAGCCCGTTGATCTTGAAATTCTGTATCGTGAGGCCATAGATCTCTATGAACTTAGGCCTGTTCTTAAATTCATCGATGCCGTCGTCATAGCGTTTATAACTAACATAAATGCCGACATCCCGATATTTTTTAACTTTTGCGCCCCCTGCAGCATCCGCATATTCGGAATCTATAATAACTTCGCCCTCGCCAACGCCTGCAATAACAATCGGCTGGAATGGCGTGGCGATTTTATTTATATGAAGCCCCGTAAAATCATCTTTCGCAGGAAAACTATTTTTTTCGTCAATATGATGCTCCCGATAAACACCCGGTTTAATGCATATTATGTCACCTGCTATTGCCTTATTTACTGCGGATTGGATTGATTCTTCCTTTGAGGCATCGACATATTTTGTGCATTTAACGTTTGGATAGATGTTTGGATTCTCGCGCCACTTTTTGTAATTATCTATTTTCCACCAGTGAAGGTGTTTCGTGCAGATTTCTTCTTCGGTAAAATTTGCTATTTCGCAGGCATCTGCTATGCCGTTGGCATTATAATCCTCCTGATTTTCATTTGGAATGTTCGGACAATTGTCGGCTTCATCTAAAATGCCGTCGCCGTCGGAATCAAGCGGCGCTGTTTCAACTGATGTACTTGTGCCGCCTCCGTTGGAATCAGCCGGCCCTCCTTCAGTTATAGCTTCGCCGCCACCCGCCTGAACCTGTTCGGTGCCGGTTTGTGTGCTTCCACTGACGTTTTCATTGGGCACTGCAACATCCGCAACCGTTTCTTTTAAATTTTCCGGCTGACCATCACCTGCTCCTTCCAAATTGATATCCGATAGCGGCGGAGGAGCTTCATCCGCCGGCCGATTATTCTGCGAATCTTTGCAAGAGCAAAATGCCAGCATAAAGATTAGCGCAAATATTTTGTAACATTTTAGCATAAAATATTAATCACCTCACCAGACTGCATCCGCCTCCACCACCCCCGCCATTCTTGACAGGCGCTTCTTCCGGAGCAACTTCAACTTTCGGCGGAACCTGAACTACAACCTCATTTTCAACTGGAGCGCTTTGCCCGCCCAGCGGCGATTGAACAACTGGTTCCTGAACAACCGGCTCATCCAAAGCAGCGGAACCTGTATCTGTTGTATCTTGAACACCCTGCTCTTGAGCAGTCTGCTCTTGATCTCCCTGTCCTTGATCTGTGGGCTCAGTTTCTTTTTCAATTTGAGACGGGCACGGAACCGGCTCAATAATCGCACCGGTATAATTATTATCTAAAACCTCCATATTAATATCATCAAAATACGCCGCTAGAGGAAGAGATGCTTCTCCGTCTGATTGAGGCCGATAAGCTGATAAAAGAAGTTCGGCATTATTTTTGTACGCCCAATTAATTTTTACGGCTGCTTCAACATGCTGCCATTTATTCTGCACGCTGTTGTCTGCCTGAACTATGAAATCTTTGCACTCATCCGAGTTTGTATGCACCCTTACATGAATCAAAACGCCATCCCCTTTTTTAAAATTATCGAGATATACCCACCCGGAAACTTTATAGCCAAACGTCGGCTGTAAAAACAGATCCTGACCGGAAGAGCTGTAACCGGAGCTTGATTGCACCAGCAAAGCTTTCGCTCCGGTTTCCAAAGGTTTGTCTTTTACCTCTCCGCCTCCCTGCCAAAAATCGGCCCCGTCCTCAAAACTTCTATTCTCCAACAGCGAAATGATATTGGCCGCTTTCACTAAATTCGCAGAATCAAAATATGCGTAACCTTTGTCGCCCTGGGCAAAAAACATCGGAGTCATATAGACAGCCTTCTGCGGAAGGTTTCGCCTTTTATCGGATCGTTCGCGCCGTTCAGCCATCCATATTCGGACGTGAAAAACCTTACAAATAGCTGGGCATAGCCGATGCTTCCGGTCTTTACCCACGTTGAAAGCGCATACTTTTCTCCCGGTGTCACGGGGATTGCCTGCGACCCGGTTTTAAAAACCGCTCCGCGGCTCGTTCCGCCGTTTGTCAGAATATTAACGCCGGATTTTCCTTCATAGGCCGTATCCGATGCTGTAATGCTTGTGCCGCCGACAAGCCACGTCCACCAATTATCAAGCCCTGATTCAAAACCGGAGTTGCCGATAAGATTCAAGGATTCCGCCGGCAACTTTACATTAAAGCTAACGACCCCTGCGGTCAGGCCGCCTGATTTGAGTTTTTCAAGTTCCACAAAATCCCACAAAGTTATCTCACCGACATCCGCCTGATTGTCGGAAAGGATTATTTTAACGGGAAAATTATCTTCGGGGACCTTAAACTCAATTCTAAAGCGGGTCCAAAGATCATATTTAGGGTTATCGGCATCAACGGTTATGCTTTGAAGATTGATCTTTCTTTTTTCCTTATAGGTGATCAGGCTTGATCCTTTCGGGCCATTAACCTGCACATCGCCTTGGGCCTCTTCATAATCGGAAGAAAACTTTTTAGCATAGACATCGAGATGATAGGCTCCCTTTGGAAGGACAACTTCCTGCGCGGCGATATTTTGATTTGAGCCTTTTTTCATATATAATATATTATAAACATCCGCCAGCTTGTTTTGGGCTTTATCCAGAACCTTATGCCCATGAGGAATACGCCTTCTGGCTGTCCAGTATTCGTCTATTAACTTCGGATCAATGGCCGTAATATCTTTCACGGAGATTTCTCCGCCGCTCCCCGGATGCATCGCCCATGAGTCAATTCCTTCTTCAAAGCTCGGATTTTTTACGTAATCCAAATGGAAATCATCGCTGCTAAAATATCCGTTTTGGTCATCTATATAGTAATGCCTCGCGAGCTTGTTGGCCCATGTGATTGTTTCACCTCTTGCCCGGTTAAAGCTGTAAAATCCTATTCCGCGCAATTCCCTTAATACGGCATCGTTCTTGATATAATGAATCTGCTCGTCTAAATATTCGGGAAAATCTATTTCCGGGCTATTATCTTCGGCCTCATCCTCCGTGCTGTTCGTACTGATAGATATAATGCTCTTTTCGGCGAGTTTGCCGCAGATCGGCCCCTTTATTTCTGTCTCGCATACCTGTATCATCTTGCTTATGTCATCACTAAATATTTTAGTGTCTTCGCCTTCATTCAAATACCTCTCTATGAGGATCCGATCCGCATAGGCCAACATTGTTTCAAGGACATAGGCCTCCGGACTGCCTCCGGCCCAGACAAAAATAAACTTATCTTTGAAAAAATCCTTAAAATCGGCATGCATCTTTGCAGTTTTCAGCGTTTCAACGGCGATCTTCACATTAAAGGCTGCGTCGGGTTGATCTGGATAACTCGAACTCAAAGGGATCTCGTCAATAGCCAGCGCTTTAAAGCCTCCCGGTAGATTGCCGCCAACATCATCGCTTAATTTGTCTTTCCAATTTTGCGCATTAATATACGCGCACTTTGAAATCTTGCTCTGATAATTGGGGCCTCCGGCCGCGGCACAACCGGCATCCTGCCACGCCTTGACAATCTCGCTTTTATCACTTTTGTAAGGCGTCCGCATTACTTGTTTCGCAAGAAGAATGCCCTTTTCCGCTAGTTTCTTTATGGCATGTGTCATTGCCGGTGTCAGTCCGCCATATTTGCACCTGACAACCACGACATTTGGCACAGGGGTTTTTCCTTCTTCATTAAGCAGGAAATCGAAATACCCGTCCTCAAAACCTCCGTGAGCTAATATAAAAGGATCGGGCAAGCCGGATTGAACATCGCCCGCAACTTTGGAAACGTTTAGGGACAAAGCCAGAAAAACCGCCGCCATTATTAATAATGGCTTATAAACTCTCATAACCCCATGGCAAGCAAGAAGTATGCCACGACTATTGTTTAAGGGCGTCAATGTAACTGGCTTAAATTAAAGGCTTTTATTTAACTGTTAGGATATCAAGACGACAAAAATAGTAAAAAGCGTCAAAATTATATATATTATGAGCATTGGTATAGAATTTGCTGTAAGTAATCTCTAGACTGTTGAAAAAGTCATTGCGATCCGCTGAAGGCAGAGTGACAATCCCCTTAAATCAATCGGTTATGGGAGATTGCTTCTCCCCTCAGGCTCGCAATGATAGCAATATGAAAAAATTAAATGTTAAAAATTTGACGCTGGTTATCATTTTGGCGTTTTTTGCCGTATCCATTTTTGCATGCAAAGATGCCCAACAAACGCCGGCATCGGACGTTCCTGAAGCTGCTGGAGAGACGCCGCCACAACTTCTACCTCCATCTGCGCAAGTAGCTTCGCCTGATGAATCGACGGTGCAAACTGTTACAGGTTCTGAAACCATAACACCGCCAGTTGACGTGCCGGTACCGGAACCCAAGTCCGAGCCGGAACCTGAAACGCACACCGATGAAATTCCTCCGCCGCCTCCCGCAACATCGGTAACATTTGCGCCAAAGGTCAAACGCATCTGGCTTTCGCTGCCGGATATCAAAGCTAACAGCAATTTTGAACCGAGTTTTCTAAAAAACCCTGAGATCGCAAACGACATTAAAAACGCCGGATTCTCGGCTGTTCTACTTCCAATTAACGGCGCTTCGCACCCGTCATGGATAGGGCATCCGGAAATTCTGGGAAGCAAAACAAACGCTGACACATTCTATAACAACGCGTCATTTTATGTTAAAGACGGAGATCCATCAAAAGAATATTTTGCCAGAGATTGCGAAGGCGATAAATGCAGTGTCGCTAAGATTTTGGAGGAAGCTGGCGTTGGTGTAGTTCCCTATATTGCCTTCCTTTACAATCAAAACGAAAATAAAAATCTTTTTTGCAATACTCAAAAAAAAACAAAGGCGGGAGCGAAATGCCCTGCCGTAGATTTTCCAGCCACAAATTGCCCGTCTGAATGCCTTGACGGCTTTAGCTGGTGGAACGACGCATACTGGAACGGAGTCAATGCCACTGTCAAATCTGCCGCAAAGTATGCCTGTTCAGGTTCCATCCCCCAAAAAGCGATCCTTTTCGATCTTGAACATTACTCTTCTTATGATGACACTCAAAATGGCTGGCTATATCTTCCTCCGAATAAAACAGAAAGCGAAAGGATACAAAAAGCGTATTTGAGAGGAATGTCCGTTGCAAAAGCCGCAGGGGAAGAATGCCACGGGTTAGATATTTTTCAATATTCCGCATTTTCAAAATCAAGCCTGTCCGACGATACAATTACAGCATGGCTCGCGGGCCTTTCAAACGAGGATACAGTCAATAGCGTCTATTTCCTCTCTTCAACATACTATCGGGATGCAACAAACACGCGCACATACGATTATCTGCGCGATATCTACGATTCAACATGGGGAAGCATTGATAAGGTCGGCAAAAAATATAACATATCCATGCCTTTTATAAATGCCCACGCAAAGGTAACTGCATGGCCTACTGTATATAATGAGCTTTTTTATGCGGGACTCTGCATCGAGTTTTCTGTGACAGTTTGCACTTCCGCTCCGGACGGGACGTCTAAATGCGGCATCACGTACACAAACGACTATTTTAACAGCAAACGCGAAAGACAGTATGAAAGCAACGCCGCTATTCCATGGTTTGATATTCCGCCGGAATACGCTGAAAAAGAATTGGATATCCTCAGGAGCACAGTTGACACGCTGGTAATTTACCCCGGCTCATCGCAATATTTATGCTACCCGGGTTCGACTTTTTGCAATAACGGCCTTTTTGATGCTATTTGGAAACCATATTTAATTTGGAGCGAAAATATGGGGCTGGTCATAAATAACTATTTCAACGCCGGCGATTCAACATGCCTTGCCTCTGTAACAAATTATTTCAATAATGGCACGCTGCAAAAGCGGAGCGAAAAAATTGCGGCCGCGCTGCAATCCGCCGATGAGCTTAAAATAGTTAACATGCGCAAAAATGATGTTCTGCCGCCGGCTGAAGGCAGATTTTTAACCGAATATAAAAGCTGGAGTGATGTTGCCGACAAAACAGCATGGAATGCAGATGAACTGGATATAAATATAATTAATGCTAACTGGCAGCGCCGCATAGGCAGCGCCGAAGAACCGCCATATGTTTTTGAAGGAGCCGGTTCGGATACTGCGCACGTTTTAAGCATTGGAACATGGGGCACAAAGATTGTTAAAGATAACGACTGGCAGATAGAAGAGGACGATGTGGATGTCGAAATTTTAATCAGCTCAGATTCAGCAGTCAATTTTGATGGAGCGATTATTCCATTTATTGCTAACGCTTCAAATGAGGATCCCATATATAAAAACTGGCACTGGATAAAACTGGCACGGCGTTATATCTCGGCATCAAACAGCGAATTCAGGTTTCACACCCCGTCTTCCGGGCAAAAAACTCTTATCGGCGGAATCAGGTTTAAGAGAAACGGCATCAATGCCTCTAAAGCAATTTTGTGGATAGGCAATGATATTCAAGAATGGCTTCATGGCCATGGATGGTCAAGAGATGCTTCAACCGGCGGATTAAGGTTTGATCCGGCGATCGCATTGGCTATGGATAACGATGTAAATCTTCCGTTCACAACGGAAATAGTTGCACTGCCGGGCCGACCAATAGATCAAACATATCAGGCTTGCGTTTTAATCGAATCAAGCGATCAGGCAAAACCCGCTAAAATAACGTATCAGGTGCCTGGGAAAGGAGCTACACTTGTTGATCATCAGCTGGAAACGACCAAAAAAATATGGGCGCCTATACATGCGAATTTTTCTGCTTTGCCAAACTACAGGCAGTGGCAGATTAAATTCATACCTAAACCTGACAGCGGCCCATTTATTATAAAGAAGGTCCACTTTTATGAAGGCAATAAGGCTATGAATCAAAAGGGTGGTTATGATTCGATTAAGGCCGCAGGAATATGCGGGAGCTATAAATTATAAGCAGCAAAGGTTACTTGCTCTTTTTTGCATCAGGAGCCGCCGATGCCTGTTTCACAGGCGTTTCGGCTTTAGCCATGCCATACTTTGCGCGAACGGCCGATTCAAGGCTTGCATATAATTTTGAATTGGATTTAAGCGAAGCAATCGCGGCTTCTCTGCCCTGAGCAAAGCGTTCGCCTTTGTATGAATACCACGAACCGCTTTTTTCAATGATGGCGCAGAATTCAGCCAGATCAAGAACATCGCCTGCGCGGTCTATCCCCACACCATAGGTAAGGTCAAACTCAGCCTGTTTGAACGGCGGCGCAACTTTATTTTTCACAACCTTAACGCGGGTCCTGCTGCCCACAACCTCTTCGCCTTTCTTGATCGCGTTGATACGGCGGATATCCAAACGAACGCTTGAGTAAAATTTCAACGCGTTGCCGCCAGTGGTGGTTTCGGGATTGCCGAAAAACACGCCGATTTTCATCCGGATCTGGTTTATAAATACCAGTATTGTTTTAGATTTGGCGACCGCGGCCGTAAGTTTGCGAAGCGCCTGACTCATGAGTCTAGCCTGCGCGCCCATCGTCGCGTCGCCCATTTCACCTTCAAGTTCGCTCTTTGGAACAAGGGCCGCAACGGAATCAACAACAATAACATCCATAGCTCCGCTTCTGACAAGCGTTTCGGCGATTTCCAACGCCTGTTCGCCGGTATCGGGCTGAGCTATCAAAAGATCTTCGATTTTTACGCCGAGTTTGCGGGCATAATCGACGCCTAAAGCATGTTCCGCATCTATAAACGCCGCGATGCCGCCGAGCTTTTGAGCTTCTGCGATTGCCTGTAGCGCCAGCGTTGTCTTGCCGCCGGATTCGGGCCCGTAGATTTCAACGATGCGCCCGCGCGGATAGCCTCCGACTCCGAGCGCCACATCCAGCGAAAGGGATCCTGTCGATACAACCGCAACATCGGCTACTTTTTCTTCCTTGCCAAGGCGCATGATCGAGCCCTTGCCGAACTGCTTTTCAATCGTTGCAATTGCAACGCCTATCGTCTTTTCCCGTGAACCTGTGCTTGTTGTTGTAACGGTTTCCATAATATTCTCCTTGCCAGCCAATAGTTTAGTGGCGGGCTTATTTGAAACAGAAGTCAGAAGTCAGATGTCTGATGTCTGATGTCTGATTTCCGACTTCCGATCTCTTCCCTTTTAAATTCAAACCTCTTTAAAGCTGTATACACCGACCCTTCCCTTGTCAACACACTTTTGTAAAGCGTGAAATGGTTGATTGGAACTGTCCCAAATTTAATGGGGCCAAGATCATTTATCAGCTGCATCAAAAGCCCGGAACTCTTCAACTCTTTGGCCCGCCCTATCGTTAAATGAAGCCTGAAGGCCCTTTCATCGCGTTTTATCGGAAAACCGGCCAGCGCGGTTTCCAGTTTATCGCTCATAGCTAAAACAGGCTCAACATCTCCCAGAAAACCCGCCCAGATAACCTTGGGATACCTCCAGTTCGGAAAAACGCCGAGACCCGTACACTCCAGAGTTACGGGTTTCAAATTGTCTGTGGCATTTTTTATCGCAGCGCTGATATCGCCTAAAAGCAGATCTTCTTCAACATCGCCGAAAAATTTCATTGTGACATGCAGATTTTCCGCGGCAATCCATTTAACACCCTGCTCTTTCTTTGCAAAATCGGAAATAAGGCGGCCGAGTTTTTGCTTTACTTCATTCGGCATGTCAAGAGCTAAAAATGAACGTATTTTCATAGCCTCCTCACCATATCCAACGCTTCATAGGCAGTAAGCATCTTAAACTGCTCGCGCGGCCGCGGATGGCAGCAGCTTATATGCCTTGTCTCATCATGCGTTGCAAGAGCAATGTGAACTGTGCCGACAGGTTTTCCTTCTGTGCCGCCGGATGGCCCTGCGACTCCTGTTACAGAAAGTCCAATACCTGCGCCGCTGATTTTCAGCACTCCTTCAGCCATTTCCCTTGTGCACTCTTCACTTACAGCTCCGTATTTTTTTATCGTTTCTGCTTTTACGCCTAATATTTCCATCTTCGATTTATTTGAATACGAAATGACGCCCCTTTCAAACCATTCCGACGAGCCTGCAACGTTTGTGATGAGATTGGAAATATATCCGCCTGTGCACGACTCGGCAACCGCGATTGTCATTTTCTTTTTTTTCAGCAGATTTCCCGCCGCCGCTTCCATTGTTTCATCATCCACGCCAAAAACATAATCGCCAATGCGTTCTCTGATCTTTTTTTCTGCTTCACTAATCACCAACCACTTATCACCAGTCACTGTCTTTTCCTTCCTAGCCACAAGCTTTATCTTCACTTCCGGATATGTGACCCTAAAACTTACGCGGACCCCGCCAAAATCCAACCCCTTAAGCCTTTCATCCAAACTTGCTTCCGGCAGGCCGAAACAGCGCAAAAACTTCTGCCGATAAATTCCTCCGCCCGCCATCTCTTTAAGCAAAGGCAAAATTGAATCTTCAAATATCTGGTATAATTCTCTCGGCACACCCGGCAGAAAGAAAAAGACCGCTTT
This sequence comes from Deltaproteobacteria bacterium, assembly GCA_016180865.1. Taxonomy (GTDB): domain Bacteria; phylum UBA10199; class UBA10199; family 1-14-0-20-49-13; genus JACPAJ01. The sequence goes on along the minus strand of JACPAJ010000006.1, from coordinate 1,968 downwards.
GCCTAATTTAACCTGCACGCCCGGAGCTGTGCCGACTTTATTTTCAAGCGGTTTGCCGCCAATCATCTTCTTTCCAAACGCCGCCGCGGCAGATTCAAGCGTTATGTCATCTAAAGTCGCCCCAAGGCCGCCCGACACAAAAACAATTTCAGCGCGTTCCGAAGCCAAAACACAGGCATCGCCTATTCCTTCTTTATAATCGCCTACTCCGCCGTGCCACACCACTTCATGCCCCAGCATCCAGCATTTATCGGCAATCCACGCTGAGTTTGTATCGACAACATTGCCGCTCATTATTTCATCACCGGTTGTAACTATTGCAATTTTCATAAATAACTCATTAAAGGAGCCTTGATAAAATCATTAAGCAGGCGTTCGCGTACGCTCCCGCCAGCACGTCATCCAGCACAATGCCCCACCCATTTTTTATTTTTCTGTCTATAGACCTTACCGGAAACGGTTTTAGGATATCAAATATTCTGAAAAGAACAAACCCGGCGGCGATCGACTTCCAACTCCACGCATGTCCAAGCATTGTAACTAAAAAACCTGCGATTTCATCTATAGTAACCTGCGGCGGATCGTCATTGCCAAACAGCCCCCGCGCCTGCTCCGCGATCCAAGACGCAAAGACAATAAACACAATCGTAACTATTGCATAGTGAACGAACGGCAGATCCGACAGCGCCCAGAAAAGGGCCACCCCAACAGCTGTTCCAAAGGTTCCCTGTGCTTTCGGCATGTACCCTGTGCCAAAACCTGTTGCAAAAAATTTGATTAGTTTATCCATTCATCACCTTTTTAATCGCCTTTTCATGCATATCATTGCGCCATTCAAGATCAGTAATGCGGTCTTCATGATTATCCAGCTTTCTGGCAATCATGCGAACTTCTATAACGCCTTCCGCTACTTGTTGTAAATCTGAATTGAGTTTTTCATATAGGACATTAGCCCTCTGGGCGAGTTTGTATGTTTCGCCTAATTCTTTTTCAACCTTGCCAAATCGCCGATCCACTTCGTCAAACCGCTTGTCCACCTGCTCAAACCGCTTGTCTACCTGCTCAAAGCGCTTGTCCACCTGCTCAAAGCGCTTGTCCACCTGCTCAAACCGCTTGTCCACCTGCTCCCTAAACGATTTCATTTCCACTAAAATCCTGTCTACTTTTTTCTCCATCATAATAATCCCCTTTCTTCTTTTTTTCGCCTAACACCATGCCAGGCAAAACACAAGTCCATAGATTGCAAAAATGATGCCACGTAAAAAACTTAAGAATTTCAAAGCAAAAACACTTGTAGCGTGAAAAATTTCATCAAAAACTGCACAGTTTCCGTCTATTATTATGGGGGGAACGACCGGCTCTAAGTCTCGCCGTTTCCCCCCATCCCCCTCTGCTCACCGCTGGCTAAGCCAGACGGTTCGCAGCATCTGTATCCCAAAACCCAACAGGGGGGAACGACCGGCTCTAAGAAGCACCGTTCACCGAATAATGGTGTTTTCGTCATTGACTGGCGAATCTAATGCGTATTAGACTACTCGGGCTGGTCAAAAAGTGCCAAATGCGAGGCAGCCTGAGGAGGCCGACTGAGGCGTACTTAATGGTATGCCGCAAGGAGCGCCGACGAAGGCAACGAAGCAGATGGCGCTTTTTCACCAGCCCACTTATATGGCAAAGTCATCTACAATCTTCGCTTGCCAATCCTGCGCTGCACAATCCCCCAAATGGCTCGGACGCTGCCCCGAATGCGGCCAGTGGAATACTTATATGGAAGAACAGTTGTCCGAAACAATAAAACCGCAGAGGAGCACTCTTGCACCTGCAACTAATTTTGAGCCGGTTTCACTGCCGAAAATCAGTTCGGACACGAGCGTCCATCGCCCGACCGGTATCGGCGAACTTGACCGGACGCTTGGCGGTGGGCTTGTACCGGGTTCCGTCACATTGATCGGCGGCGATCCCGGAATCGGA
>JACPAJ010000005.1 GCA_016180865.1 Deltaproteobacteria bacterium | reverse complement strand
ATCAGCATCCACGCCCGCGAAATTTTAAGAGTCCGCGAAAAACTTAATTCAATAATGGCGAAACATACAAGCCAGCCCATTGAAAGAATTCAAAACGACAGCGACCGCGACTTTTTCATGACGCCGGAAGAGGCGCTGGAGTACGGCATTATTGATGAGGTAATGAAATACAAAAAATGACCAAAGAAACAAACAATAGCCCCGATCCGGCCGCATTAAGCTGCTCTTTCTGCGGCAAGAATCAAAGGGATGTGCGCAAGCTTATCGCCGGGCCGACGGTATTTATATGCGATGAGTGCATTAATCTCTGCAACGATATTCTAGCCGAAGAAAATCTTAACAATCAACAATGGGTGACGGGTCTTGGAATACCAAAGCCTCATGAAATAAAAAAGATTCTGGATGAGTATGTGATAGGGCAGGACAAGGCCAAGAAAATATTGTCGGTCGCCGTTCATAATCATTATAAAAGAATTGCCAGCCGCTCTTCCGCAGACGATGAGGTTGAAATACAAAAAAGCAATGTTCTTCTTATCGGGCCGACAGGCACGGGCAAAACTCTTTTGGCTCAGACTCTTGCCAAGATATTGAATGTTCCGTTTACAATAGCGGACGCCACAACTCTTACCGAAGCGGGCTATGTCGGAGAGGACGTCGAAAATGTGATATTATCGCTCCTTCAGGCCGCCGATTACGACAAGGCAAAAGCGGAGCGCGGAATTATTTATATCGATGAGATAGATAAAATCGCAAAAAAAACGAGCGGCCCTTCGATTACCCGCGATGTTTCCGGCGAAGGCGTTCAGCAGGCTCTCCTGAAAATTCTCGAGGGGACCATCGCGCGCGTTCCTCCGAAAGGCGGCCGAAAGCATCCTCAGCAGGAATATATACCGGTGAATACCACGGACATTTTATTCATTTGCGGAGGCGCTTTTGTGGGGCTTGAAGATATTATTGAGCAGCGGATCGGCGAAAAGAAGATGGGCTTCGGAGCTGAAATAAAATCGCGCGACGAAAGAAAATACGGTGAAACGATCGGCCGGGTTGAAAACGAGGACTTAATAAAATTCGGTTTCATACCGGAATTCGTAGGAAGAGTGCCGATAATCGCTTCACTGGGGGAACTCGATGAAAACGCTCTTGTTGAAATACTGACAAAGCCAAAAAACGCGCTGATTAAGCAGTATCGCAGGCTTTTTGAATTTGAAAAAGTTCGTCTTGATTTCACGCCCGGGGCCCTTGAAACAATTGCAAAAGAAGCTATAAAAAGAAAAAGCGGCGCAAGAGGCTTGAAATCGATTCTTGAAGGGCTCATGCTTGATATTATGTATGATGTGCCGCTGCAGGGGTCTATTAACGAAGTCTTGATCAATGAAAATGTCGTAAAAAAAGGGGCAAAGCCCGTAGTTGTGCATGGTAACGACAAAGAAAAGGAAAAAGATAAAGAGAAAGGCGATGAGACCGCCGTTGCATAAAAAAGCGTAGATCGTAAAACGTGAAGCGTGAAGCGTATCCTATTAGGGGGATTCGAGATACGCTTGATGGAATACGAAATACGAAACACACATGTCAGAAACATTGCTGGTACCGCTTTTGCCGCTGCGTGATATTGTGGTTTTCCCTCATATGGTCGTTCCTCTGTTTGTGGGAAGGGAGAAATCCATAGCCGCTCTTGATGAGGCCGTCAATAAGGAGAAAGACATTCTGCTCACCGCGCAGGTTAATCCTAAAACGAACGATCCAAGGGAAGAGGATATTTATAAAATCGGCACTCTTGCTTCAATTATCCAGCTTTTAAGGCTGCCGGACGGCACGGTTAAGGTTCTTGTCGAAGGCAAAAAAAGAGGCGAAATAAAACAGTATATTCCTAACGAAAATTTCTTTCTTGTCGAAGTCGATGCCGTGCCGGAAGAAACGCCCCCGGGAGTTTGGAAAAAACCCAGCGCGAATATTATTTGAATGAGCAGATGCAGGCGATCCAAAAAGAGCTTGGAGAAAGAGACGAATTTAAGAGCGAGCTGCAGGAGCTGGAAGAGAGAATAAAAGGCAAGAAAATGTCGGCGGAGGGGACTCAAAAAGTAAAAGCCGAACTTAAAAAACTGAAGATGATGTCTCCGATGTCCGCCGAGTCGGCCGTTGTCAGGAATTATATAGACTGGATTTTATCGCTGCCGTGGTATGACATGACTCAGGATAAGCTTAATATTAAAGAGGCCGAGCAGGTGCTTGATGAAGATCATTACGGCCTTGAACAGCCGAAACAGAGAATCGTTGAATACCTTGCGGTGAGAAGCCTTGTCGAAAAAATGAAGGGGCCTATTTTATGTTTCGTCGGGCCCCCGGGAGTCGGCAAAACATCTCTTGGCCGTTCAATTGCAAGGGCTATGGGGCGGAAATTCGTCCGCTGTTCTCTGGGCGGGGTTCGTGACGAGGCCGAGATTCGCGGTCACAGACGGACTTATATCGGGGCTCTTCCCGGCAAGGTTATTCAGTCGCTTAAAAAAGCCGGCTCTAACAATCCTGTATTTCTTCTTGATGAAGTTGACAAGATGAGCGCCGATTTCAGGGGCGATCCGGCTTCGGCGCTTTTGGAAGTGCTTGACCCAGAGCAAAACGCATCGTTTAACGACCATTATCTGGATCTGGACTATGATTTGTCCAATGTAATGTTTATAACAACGGCGAATACCCTTCCTGCGATTCCTCTGCCTCTTCAGGACAGAATGGAGATAATCAGAATTCCAGGCTATACCGAGCCGGAAAAAACGGAAATCGCAAAAAGATATCTGATCAAAAAACAGCGCGACGCAAACGGGCTGACGTTGGAGCAGATTCATTTTATGGACAGCGCGCTGAAATCGCTGATTAGAAATTATACAAGGGAAGCAGGAGTCAGAAATCTTGAGCGCGAGATAGCTTCGGTCTGCCGCAAAGTAGCGCGGGAGGTTGCAAAGGACAAAGAACATTTTAAGACAGTGAATGTAACTCCTAAAAAACTTCAGCAGTATCTTGGCGTTGCAAAATATCGATTCGGACTTGCGGAAGAACATGACGAAGTCGGAATGTGCACAGGCCTTGCATGGACTGAAGTCGGCGGGGAGCTTTTAACAAGCGAAGTAACGATAATGCCCGGCAAGGGAAAATTGATTATTACGGGCAAATTGGGAGATGTGATGCAGGAATCGGCGCAGGCGGCGCTTTCTTATGTCAGAAGCCGAGCCGAATCGATTGGTCTCGATAAGAATTTTTATCAGAGCTGCGATATACACGTCCATCTTCCGGAAGGGGCCATACCGAAAGACGGGCCGTCCGCCGGAATAACCATGGCGACGGCTATCACATCGGCGCTGCTTAAGATTCCTGTAAGAAAAGATATTGCCATGACAGGGGAAATCACTCTTCGCGGGCGCGTTCTTCCGATCGGCGGATTAAAGGAGAAAATTCTAGCGGCCCACAGAGGAAAAATCAAAAAAATTATAATGCCCAAGGAAAATGAAAAGGATTTAAAGGAGATTCCAAAGAATATATTGAAGGATTTGGAAATTGCTCTTGTGGATCATATGGATGAAGTTTTAAAAAACGCGCTGGCAGTTGAAGACCCGTCTAAAATTTTTAAAAAAAAGAAAGAGAGCGGCGCAGTTACTCCGCCCGTTAAAAAAGATAAGGCGGGCGGCGCCGCGCGGGAGTTAATTCAACATTGACTTTTCTGCATGCTTTAAGGTATAGCGCGCGAGATTTGAAGAACGGCTTTTCGGTGGGGGCGCTTGGCTCAGCGGAAGAGCATCGCCTTTACACGGCGGGGGTCATAGGTTCAAATCCTATAGCGCCCACCAAAAAGCCGTTCTTCAAGTTGTAACGATTTTTTGTTTTTTGAGTATTAGATTTGTGTGGACGGCGGGGACGTAGATCAATTGGTTGGATCGTCGCCCTGTCACGGCGAAGGCTGCGGGTTCGAGCCCCGTCGTCCCCGCCGTCCACATTTACTATCGATTGAAACAAAAAATCTAACAACTTCGGAATGAAGGCTGCGCCCGCCACTAAAGCGTTGGCGGGCAGGGGTTCGAGCCCCGTCGTCCCCGCCGCCGGCATTTTTTAAAAAGATGAGAAAAATCATTCAGCATGCGGCTGCTTTGCTGGATAGAAGCCCGGAGTTTTTCCGGCAGGATATCCGGCTATACGAGTTAAACAGGCGTTTCTTATGGTTTATAATTTTCAGGGTTATAGTAATATTTTGTTTTCTTGTCTTTTCTTTTTTGAAAAATGCTATTTTTCCGCACATACCGGTAGCTGAAAGAACATTTTTCTGGCTCGCAGTTTTTTTATTATTAACAAATATAGCATATTATTTTTTCTATGTGCGCCAGGCTTCCACAATCGACGAACAAAAATATTCAACGCGCATTTCGCTTAATGTTCAGTTTCAGATTTACATTGACTTTATCGTGCTTGGCTATCTTGTCTATCTTTTTGGGGGAATAGAATCGCCGCTTATCTATCTTTTTATTCTTCATAACGTCATCTCATGCCTCTTTTTTAATAAATATATCAGCCTCGTTCACACTGTTTTAAGTCTTGTTATAATATTCTTTGTTTCTTTGGCGCTTCTTGAAGGATTGCTGCCGCCCCGTCATTTCTTGTATCCCCAAGCAGCCGCTGTATATTACGACAACCCGGTAACTTACTCGTATCACCTGGCCGGAATTTCAGCTATATTCATTATTGTATGGTTTTTTGCCTCGAATATCACCGACAGCCTCAAGCGCCATGAGCTTAAGCTTCAGGAGCAAATCGATGAGCTTGTAAAAATGGACAGAGAAAAAACAAGGGTGATGCTTGTAACTACGCATGAACTGAAGGCGCCGTTTTCATCGATTCAAAGTTACGTGAATGTGGTGTTAGGCGGCTATGCCGGAGATTTTTCCGACAAGGTGCGCGATATTTTGCTGAAAATAAAGGCAAGATGCGAGATTTTGATGAGGATGATTACGGAAATGATACAGCTCGCCAATATTACTTCGTTAAAGGAGCATGTGGATGAAATTTCGATGAGCTTGGTCAATATTTCGGAGCTGCTCGGCTCCGTTGCGAGACATTTCGGAGATACGGCGGCTGCAAAAGGAGTAAATATCAGATTTGCGAAACATGAATTCTGCGGGCTTAAGGGCAATTCCGAACAGCTAGACATACTTTTCAATAATATATTGTCAAATGCGGTTAATTATTCGTTTCCCGGAACTGAAATCAATGTGGATATCAAAGATAGCGAAGAAAAACTGCTCGTGACGGTAGAAGATGAAGGAATAGGGATAAAGAAGGAGCATCTTGAAAAGGTTTTTCTGGAATATTTCAGAACCGAAAAGGCGGCTCTTACAAACAAAAACTCAACCGGCCTGGGGCTTACAATTGCCAAACAGATAATGGAAATACATAAGGGCAGAATATGGATGGAGAGCGAAGAAGGGAAGGGGACAAAAGTGTTTATGGAGTTCCCTAAAAGCTGAAATTTCAAGGAGGTAATCATGGGTAAAAAAATATTTATTGTGGATGACGACAGCGATATCATCGATGCGATATCGATGGTTTTGACAAAGCATAATTTTAGTGTCGCATCATCTCTTACAGCTTCGGACGCGCTGGAAAAAATCAAAAAGGAGAAGCCGGATTTGATAATTTTAGACGTTATGTTTCCGGAAGATCCTTCAAAAGGATTTGATTTAAGCCGCGTTTTTCATAGCGACCCGTTCGTTAAAAATATTCCGGTTGTGATTTTATCTGCGGTTAATATCCGCTTTAAACTTGGTTTTTCAAAGAATGAAATAGACGAAGAGTGGATGCCTGTGAGAGAATTTATTGAAAAGCCCGTAGATCCGGATAAGCTATTAAGAGTTATAAATAAAATTCTGCAGTAGGGAATTTTACCATGAAGCCGCTGTCTTTTTCGCCTTTTCGCAAGCTTCGGCAACCTTTTGACTCCCCACATCGGGCCCGAGCGCGTCCATAGGTTCGGCATTAATGAATGTTATATCTGAAATTCCCACAAAACCGAAAATTGTTTTGAGATAAGGCTCCTGAAAATCATATGATTTGCTTGCTCCGTGGCTGTAGTCTCCGCCCCTGCTCGTTACAACAAGCATTTTTCTCCCCTTGGCCATCCCTTCCACCCCCTTTGGAGTGTAACGGAAAAGATATTTCGGCTGGATTATGAGGTCTATATACTGTTTCAGCGTGTAGGGGATGCTGAAGTTCCACATCGGCGCGCTGATAAGATAGGCATCGGCGGATAAGAAGCGTTCAATTTCCTTTTCAATCGGTTTCCAAGCTTCAGCCAGCTCTCCCGTAAGGTTTTTGCCGCCCAAAAGAACGTATTTTCCGCTGACCATCTTTAAAGTCAAGGAGGGAAGCGCTTCTGCAGCTGCATTTAATTCATCTATTACGCACGACGGGTTCTTTTTTTTGAATGCGTCAAGAAAGGCCTTGGAGACTTTTAATGTTCTGGACTCTTCCCCCCGTGGCGAAGCAATAATGTGCAAAAGTTTATTCATATTATCTCCTTTATCATTTTTTCTATGCCCATTATAGACGATTTGCAAGAAGATGACAACTCCATTTGCGGCGCTATCTTTTCCGGCTGGACCGCGATTATCGTTATTTTAGGGAGTTTTATATCGAGTTGATTTGCTAGTTTTATAATTCCTGCGAGACTCATGGAATGGAGCGAGATTTGGTCTGAATCGGGCTTCAAGATGATCTGTTTTGAATCGATGTCAAAATGGCAGATTTCACCTTTTTCGCCGCCAAAATCTGCGGCGTCAATTATTATTGCGTGTTCATATTTTTCAAGAATATGCAGCAGGGCGATTCCGCCGGTTCCGCCGTCCACTAAATCAACTTTTACATTATTCCCTCTCCCTTGATGGGAGAGGGGCGGGGGAGAGGGTGAATTCCGCAGATGTTCAATCGCATGAACTCCGATGCCTTCATCGCCCATCAGTTTGTTGCCGATGCCGATAATCGCTGTTTTTTGTTTTTTCACTAGCAAAACTCCACTTTGAGCATGTGCGTGGAACACGAAATGCACGGGTCATAAGCGCGAACGAGCATTTCGAGCATAAGTTCGATTTCGTTTTTGGGCCGGTCTAAAATTTGAGGAACAAGAGCCTCCATGTCGGCTTGAATGTTGGCGTGGTTTTGATTTGTAGGAATTATACAGTTGGCTTTTGTGCAAAAGCCTTTATCGTCATAAGTGTAATCGTGATAGAGAATGCCGCGCGGAACTTCAACGGCGCCGATGCCTTGTTGTACGTTAGTTCGTTGGTACGTTGGTACGTTAGTATGCATATTTGTGCGTTGTATATCATAGGAGTTATCGGCCAGAAGCTCATCTATCAGCCTGATTGAATCCTCCCATGAATGGACTATTTCAACCAGCTGCGCGATATTGTTCATATACGGGTTATAGCATAGAGCTTTGAGACCGAAGAGGCCTGCAATATCTTGTGACTTTTTTGTAAGCAGGCGGTGATTAAGGTTATATCTGGCAAGGGCTCCGACCATATAAGATTCTCGCGCATGTTTTGCATATTTTGCGGTTGAATGCGGAACTATATATTCGTTCGTATATTCCAAATAGCGGTCTACAGAAGCGCTTTTGGCGTCGGTCGAGCCGATTTCGCCGTCATAAAAGGCATAGTCATTCGGATTTGTAAGAGCGATGAACTCGGTTTCGCGGGTGAAAGACGGGAGTTTAGGCGCAAGTGAAAGCAAAAGCTGTGCAACTATTTCAATATCGTTCCACTCGGCGTTAAGCGCATCTTTTAAATTTTTAAGTTCGTCTTTTGACGGAATTTTTGTAAATCCTCCAGGTATCAGCCTTTGTGGATGGGTAGTTCTTCCGCAGATAAGATCGCTCATTTCATTTGCAGTTTTATGAATGCGGACTACCGTTTTTACTTCGGCCGGATGTGTTGATGCCAGCGGAATAACGCTTCCAACGCCCATTAGATCCGGCAGCACCAGATATCCTAGATGCAAAACATGACTTTGCAAATTTTCCGCATGGAGCGCAAGTTTGCGCAGTTTTATGTCCCGTTCTGAAAGTTTAATTCCAAACGCGGCTTCGGTTGCCTTGAGGGATGCAAGCGTATGGCCGATGGAACATATGCCGCAGATGCGCGATGTGATATGATGCAGGACATCCCATTTTTGCCCGACAACCATCGCCTCAAAAAAGCGGGGCGCTTCCGGAACCTGCCACTGGCATTTTTCGATCTTTCCTTCTTTTACATTGATCACGATATTTCCGTGCCCTTCGACGCGGGTGATATAATGAAGGTCTATGTCAAGATTGTGGTTTTTGTGCATTTGTGTCGCTCCATCCAAAGTATAATTTAAATTTATTCATAACTTCCTGAGGCGTAAGGTTATATTTTTCCAGCACCTCTTTATGAGCATCGGTATTGGGATTATCTATCAGTCCGCGGCAGCCCCAGCATATGGCGCCTTCATTGACACAACAGGAACCGCATCCGGCTCGGGTTACCGGCCCTACGCAAGTCATGCCTTTTTCAAATACGCAGACATTGCCGTTCATTTTGCACTCCACACAGACCGGGTAATCCGGGATGAACGGTTTTTGACCGGTTAGGAGCGCTTTTGCAACGCTTAAGAATTCTTCTTTATTGATTGGGCACTGAGGCACTTTGTAATCGACTTTTATGACTGCTTCAATAGGCCTCGCCAGATATGTGTCGAAGAGTTCATATTTGTCGCCGTAAACTTCTTTCCGGACCTCTGTCTGATTGCGATAATTTTTTATGCAGTTTATTCCGCCGATAGTCGCGCATGATCCGAGGGCGACGACTATTTTTGCGTTTGCTCTTATTTTTTTGAGCCTCTCTTCATCACTTGCCCTTGTGCATGAACCCTCAATAAAAGCGATATCGTAATTATCGGAATGTTCCTTCATCGCTTCGCGAAAGCTTACAACTTCCACATGCTGGAGGAGTTCAAGCAGCCTTTCTTCGAGATTTACAATCTGAAGCTGATCGCCTTCACATGATGCAAAATCAAAGAATGCAATTCTTGGTTTCATAATGCTTCCGCTATTTCCTTTATCTCGCTATATCTAAACACCGGCCCTTTTTGGCAGATGTATACGCCATCCATCTGGCAGTGCCCGCATTTGCCGACGCCGCATTTCATTCTCCGCTCCAAAGACATAAATATATTTGAATCCGGAATCTCTTTCTTTTTGCATTCCATCAATACGAACTTATACATAATCGGCGGGCCTACAATTATGCAAGCCGTTTTGCGGGCATTAATTGAAATTTTGGAGAATAGGGTGGTGATGACACCTACATTCCCCCTCCATGTTTCATCGGCCTTGTCCACAGTTTCAAGAAACTCAGCCTTTTCGCGCCATTCACTCATTTCATTTGTAAAAAGCCGCTCGGACGGCGATTTTGAGCCGAAAAGAATCGTTATTTTTCCATATTTTTTGCTGTTGTCGATCGCATAATTTATAAATGAGCGGGCTGGAACCAAACCGATTCCGCCGGCAACAAAAAGGAGATCTCGCCCCTCAAGCTCTTTATATGGAAAATGCGTTCCAAACGGGCCTCTGATACCTATTCTGGAGCCCTCTTTCATGTTGTGGAGGGCGCTTGTCACATTCCCAACCAGTCTTATCGCAAGTTCGAACGATCGTTTGCTTCTTGTCGGAGAGGAACTTACTGAAATCGGCGCTTCGCCGACACCAAACACCGAAACTTCCACAAACTGGCCCGGCTGGTGGCCCAGGCTTTTGCCGTCATCAAACGAAACTTCAAAGAGTTTTTCGGTAGCCGTAAGCGGCAAAATTTTATTAAGTCTGGCAGGCCTTGGCAGATAAAGCGATTCCATTTTTAATCCTCCAAACCGGATAATTCATTTATAGCGGTAACGGGATCGGCAATGTCCGGCAGACATGCGCTGGCGCATCGGCCGCAGCCGACGCACGCAAGCGCGCCGATTTTTTCTTTCATATAAACCATCTTTCGGAAAAAACGGTGGCGAAAACGCGCGCTTCTTTCTTTACGGAAATTTTCGCCGCTGCCGACCCTTGCAAACTCTTCAAGCATGCATCCATCCCATACTCTCACACGTCTGCCGCCGGTTAAGTTCAATTCCATATCTTCACGCACATCAAAACAGTAGCAGGTGGGGCACACCAAGTTGCACGATCCGCATGAATAGCATGTCTTAGCGCGTTTTTCCCAAAGCCCATGGTCATGATTTGCGCGAAAAATATCGGGAATTTTTTTGATGTCTGTTTTAATCCTGCGGGAAGGGCTGCAGATGTTTTTTAGGCCTGAGCGCGCTTTTTTATGCCGCTCAATATCAATTTTTGAAGCTGATTCGGTTTTTGCCGGCTTCAACAGATTTTCACCGCTTTTTGTTCCGATTTCAATAAAATATCTGTCACCGATGTCAGTCAGCCATAAGTCAAAGCCTTTATCGACATATGCGGTCCCCATATCATGCCAGAATGACCATGCAGAAGCTTTTACGGGGTCCACTCCGATTATTTTGACGTTTTTTCTTCGGCCTAGGTAGTTCGTGTCTTTGTTCTCATCTGAAAATACAGCATCCATCTGGTTTATGCCGTGCATGTCATATGGATGGACTCCGATTATCGTTATTGGCTGAAAGTCGGCAGAGGGCGTAACTTTAAATGAAGCAATATTGTAACTTAAAAGGTCTTCCTTTGGCGGCTGCAGATATTTTTTGGGCGGCAAAACAGCAACATCATAATCCAGCCTCAGTTCGCCTGATGAGCGGAGCTTGCCAAAATGAAATTTGCCGGCTTCTTTTGCTTTAATGCCTATTACGTTTTCAGTTTTTATGAGTGAAGCAATCCAGTGCGGAAATTCAACTTTTAGAATAACTCTGGATTTCATGCCTCATTTTTAAGAGTTTTTGCGTTTAATGACAAGAACTTTTATTTTTTTACCGTGATTTGTTATGGCACTGTGAATTCCGAATGTTCGCCGTTAACGGACAGGAACTGCGTCAATATAAGCCTTATTAGAATATCAATATATTCCTGATTTTCTTCGACCTTCAGCTGCAGGCCGTCTTTTCCAAACGATATTTTTTCCAAACCTAGAGGGGAGAATTCGTCAGGCTCGCTTTTGCCGATTTCAATCTCTTTTGGGAGCTTCAATTTGATCGCTTTGTCGGAGTAAATTGCAATGCCGTAGTTTATTTTTTCTTCAAGCGCGGATGAGAGGCTTGAACCGTCAAGCACCGTCGTATTGCTTTCCTCAACAGGTCTGAAAGTAATTCGCGTGAGATTTGCATCCGGCCGTATCTTTAGCGCAAGCCTTGAAGGGTCCTCTTCATCCGTTTCTATTCCCGAGATTTCGAGTGCCAGAAGGGCGGAAAGTTTGAATGTGATTATAGGCTTGCTTGATGAATCGGCTTCAAGCGCGAAGAAAGATAAATCCAGTTCACCTATCTGCACATCCACATATTGCCGCCCGTTTTGATTGAAAAAACTTATCCGCGGCGGCAAAGCTCTGTCGCCCCTTATTTTGATCATGATAGGCTGTTTTTGAGCGTAATAGCCGTTTGTGACAAGAGGCGATCCTAAAATGTCTCCAACCCTCATTCTAAGGTTGCAGAGCGCGGAAGGAGTCTCTTTTCCGCTTTGAGGTTTGAATTCATCGCATTCTTTTACCGCATCGAAGCCGAGCCTTTTTAAGAAC
>JACPAJ010000004.1 GCA_016180865.1 Deltaproteobacteria bacterium | reverse complement strand
CCCACATAACGTTTACCATTTCTTAAACTTCTTAACACATAAATATAGTGCATATATTTTACTCAATTACAGCCTCCGCCGTAGGCGGACCAGCCTTCGGCTGGGGCTGCTCTACCACTGAGCTATGTCGGAGTATAAAGCTATAAATTTTAAAAGAGCTGTTAAGTTTAAGCCTAGTATATTACTTGGGTTTTTCTGTCAACTATGTTTAAGCTTAAGTGTCCGACACTTAAGCTATTCAAGGGCCCGGAGAATATCATTTCTGGAGAGTTCCATTACCCACCTTTCTCCGATATCACTTATCTTTAGGGCTCCAATCCGCACCCTCTTCAAAGCAATTACCGGATGATTTACCTTTTCAAACATCTGGCGCACCTGCCGCTTTTTGCCTTCAGTAATTATAATTTGCACAATCGAAGTTACCTTGCCCGATGACGGAATTTTTATCCGTTTAATTAATTTTAATTTGGCCGGCGCAGTTTTATAATCCTCGCCGTCGACGACAATCGTTACGCCGGTTTCCAGCGTTTGCATATCCTTGTCCGTTAATCCCCCTTCAACGTACGCCTCATATTCCTTTTCGACTTTTTCAACCGGCTGAAGTATTTGAGACGCCATTTTGCCGTCGTTTGTGACGATCAGCAGGCCTTCGGTTTCCCTGTCGAGCCGCCCCACCACAAATAGAGAACGCATTGCCTTTGGCTCGTTTCTTAAAATATTATCCAGCAGATCGGTTACATTTGGATATTCGCCGCGCTGGCAGGAGTGGCCCTTTGGTTTGTTTACAACGAAATATCTTGTCGGCTGAAGATTGATCTCCTCGCCGTCCAGAAAAACGCGCCTTCGCTTGGTATCAAATACAAACGATTCCGCGGTAACCACTTCGTTATCCACGCGCACGCGCCTTTTTTTGATCATCTGCGCTATTTCAAAGTTGTTTTTAGCAACTCCGGAGCGGGCTAAAAATTGATGGAGACGAAGTTTCATAATGAGGCCGCTCTTATAGCCATTATTATTCGCCCTTGCAAGGATTAAGGTAGTGTATTATAGATTAGCTAGGGGGTGAACTTAGGATCGACGGAGATCAAGCATTTGCACCTTGCCGCATGCCGACCAACTCAATCGAGTCGTTAAACCGATTGGGAACAAATTAAGTGCCAACGATGAATCGTTAGCTCTCGCTGCTTAATTAAGCAGCCCGTTCTACCGTCAACGCCTGCTAGGCGGATAGAACGACGACAGCAGGCTGGTTCGATGCAGCGCCTACGATGCATCGGGCGAGAACTTTTGCAGGATAGCCCTTTTGAAATCCTCTCCGCGGGAGAGAAATAGGGCGAAAATTAAGTACGCGGAATAAGCATGTAGAAGCGGGTGTGATGTATCTTCGGACGCGGGTGCGATTCCCGCCACCTCCACATTATTTATCCTCGCTGAGGACGGCGTCTTCGTTTGGGTTTAAAATCATCTGGAATGGATCGGCGTAGCGGATCCGGCGGAGCTTGGATTTTCTAAAAGCTAAACCCACCGCTTCATTATCAGTTCTATATTCCACGTCTTCCCTTATAAGAGTTTTTAACTGAAGCAATAGAGCGTATCTTTGCTGGTTTTGCAGGAGCTGTTTTTCGGAGAGAGGCAGGTCTCTCATTTCAAGCTCTTTCTCAAGGATGGATTTCAGCATATGCGTTTCGATGGAGGCATAATCAGGAGTTTGATGCGGGCATAGTCCGCTTGAATTGCATCTTTCGGAAAGTTTCGCAAATCTTGCAATATATGATGATGAATCGTTTCCGTCATCGGGAGGCGGCCGGGTTATCTCATATTGATGGATCGCTTCATGAATGACCACCCACGAAGCAAATTCAGAATATGTCGGCTGCACGGCAAAACGAAAATAACTTCTGACAAAGAGGTATCTTAATAAATAAGGCAGCCTATGATAGGGTATTTTAATGGTTTTACCGGCAAAATAGCTTTTCAATTCCTTGACATGCCTGTTTTTGCTTCTCCATCCAACCTGTGGCATTGTCTTTTTAGGTTCTGAAAGGTTTTTTTGCCCGGCTCCCGGATAGACGGAAAAGAACACGGAAGCTTCAAGAGGCTGCTGCAAAAAGAGCATAGTTTCGGCGATGGCCATATCTTCATCCTTTGGAATATATTTTTCTTCCCTTACCATCGCGGTTTCCGCAAAGCCTTTTACTATTGTAGATAGATCTCCGCGGCCAAGGGATGAAAGCTTTTTCGAAACCTTTGTCAGCAGTTCTTTTTCCGGCTCGGATGGCGGCCTGGAACTTTTATCGCGAAGCCTGGAGTATTCATTTTCATACCAGCCCTTGGCACGAGGGAATCTGGCATCAACGCCTTTTAGCAGATCGGTAATTTCCGCTAAGTACATTTTAAGGAATATCTCAAGCCTTTTTGGCGGCGTCCAATTTTCGCCAAAAAAGTTCAAAGCCGAATAAACCGGTTTGACGTCAAGATCGGCGGGCTTGTCATCATGCAGTTGTCCGCCCAATACTTTGTCTGCGGCATAATCACGCCTGATAAGCTGTTTGTAATTATCCAATAACTGAAAAAGGCCCAAAACCGGCGCATTACAATAATAATCGGAAAGCCGCAGCTTAAAAACAGATCGGTCATGGCACTCGGCTTTAATTTTTATATAAGAGCTGACATCATCCGGAGAAATTTGATAGGGGATTCCATTGACTTCATCTCCGTCATTGCAGAGTTTAGCAATAGCTTGTAAAAAACTGTAGAGCTCTTTGATATCTCCTGCAACAGTAACCATATAGGTAATTTCGGCAGAAGAGGTAAGAAGTTGCTAACTTTTTTGCGTAAATCCGGTTTTATTTGCCGTCGTAACCGATTCTATAAGTGCTCATTGATCCCTCAATGGGTAATAACGGAATCGCATTTGCAGCAGCAGCCTTCTTTTCATCAAGAATTTCACGGACTTTGGCCAGCCCTTTAGACGCAATAGGGCAGATTTGGAAAGCAGCTATTTTGCATATGGAATCATATGCAGTTTTAAGCTCATTTAGGGAAAAACATTTCGTGTCATCCTGCGGATCAATCAGGATAACATCTCCTCTTGTAAATCCAATTTTTCTACTGCCGAGCGGACTTTCCAAGCAGACCGTAACATTATCAAACTCTGCACCATATACTACTATTCCTCCACCCATTTCTGCCTCCATTTTTGTGTCCGTTGCCAATGATTTAGCGGCGGACTTGTTTAACAACCTCTATTTTACGCATATATAAACTTTAATATTATGCAACGTTAAAGTAGCTTTTATTACCGGAAATGTCAGACGGAGCAGCTTCGTTTCCACGCAAAAAGGCATCAATTTCACTTTTAAGGTATCTGAAGTCCTTTCCAACCTTTTGGGCCGGAATTTTGCCTTCATGGACCAACTTCAAAACGGTCTTGCGTGATACTTTGAGGTATTTCATGACCTCGGATGTAGTCATCACATTGTTAAGTAGCTTTGATGTTGAGATATCATCTACCATGATATGGTCTTATATGGTATAATAAGTACAATGTCAATAATTATTATAAAATTATATTGACATATATGGAAAATGAACGTAAATAAATTCCAAGATAACAATTGGGGCGTGATTTGTAACTTGAGGTTGGTAACTAAATTGTTTTTAGTCACTAACCACTAGTCACTAATCACTGTATTTAGTATGGCAGAAGCACTGGGAATGATCGAAACCAAGGGGTTCGTCGGAATGGTGGAAGCATCCGATGCCATGGTTAAAGCCGCAAAGGTTGAACTTATCGGGTATGAAAAGATTGGCGGCGGTTATGTGACGGCAATTGTGAGAGGCGATGTTGCCGCTGTTAAGGCCGCAACGGAAGCCGGTTCACGTGCAGCCGAAAAGGTTGGCGAACTGGTCAGCGTTCATGTGATTCCAAGGCCGCACGATAATATTGATAGCGCTTTCGCGCCGCTTGGAAGACAGGGAATGAAGAAAAAGGCGTAAGCTTAAGTCAAAAGCGAGGAACGTGAGTGACGGATCGATCTCCCGAAAACAGTTGATTTCAGGAGATTGCCACGGCCCTTTTGGGGCCTCGCTTTTGACAGATAATTCTATGCAAATAGGCAAAGTTGTTGGCACTGTCGTTTCGACCAGAAAAGACGAAAAGCTCGAAGGCTTGAAATTCCAAATGGTGGAATTTGTTGATTTGGAAGGCCGGCCCACTGGCGGAATTGTCGTGGCGATTGATTCGGTCGGTGCAGGTGAAGGTGAAATAGTCCTGACCGCTGCCGGCAGTTCCGCGCGCCAGACAAATATTACTAAAGAAAAACCGGTTGATGCCGTTATTATGGCTATAGTTGATCAGGTCGAAATAGGCGGGATAAATAAGTATATTAAGAAATAATTTTGCTGTCATTGCGAGCAGAGCGAAGCAATCTCCCGAAAACAGTTGATTTCATGAGATTGCCACCCCGCCAATAAGTCGTGGCGGGTCGCAATGACGTTGTCATTCGAGATTATGCAAATTAACGAGTCACAGATAAATACAATAATTGAGCGAGTTGTCGAAAATCTCGGAAAATCAACCCCTCACCCCAACCCTCTCCCCCGCCACTACTACACGGCGGGCACGGCACAAGGGGAGAGGGAGAACAAACCATCGAACCAGCCCGGTGTGTTTGATGACATTGACCATGCCATCAAATCCGCAAGACAGGCGTTTTTGGATTATCAGGATGTGTCTGTCGCCAAACGAAAAAAAATTATCCATGCAATAAGGGAATTATGCCTTGAACATCTGGAAGATCTTGCGCGGATTGCGGTTGAAGAAACAAAGCTTGGCCGTTACGAAGACAAGCTGCAGAAAAACAGGCTTGCTATCGAAAAAACGCCCGGCGTTGAAGATGTTTTTCCTCAGGCCTTTTCCGGCGACTATGGCCTTTCCATTCAGGAGCCGGCGCCTTTTGGCGTGATAGGTTCAATTACTCCATGCACGAATCCGACAGAAACGATTATCTGCAACGGCATTGGCATGATAGCGGGCGGAAATGCCGTGTTTTTTAATCCGCACCCAACGGCTAAAAGAACATCGGCTTATGTTACGAGCCTTATTAATAAAGCTGTAATAAGTGAAGACGGACCGATCAATCTTTTAACTACAATTGCAAACCCGACCATTGAATCGGCGCAGTATATGATGAAGCATCCAGGAATAAGGCTTCTTGTTGTGACCGGCGGCCCTGCTGTCGTGAGGCAGGCTATGAATTCAGGCAAAAGAGTTATTGCGGCGGGTCCCGGCCATCCGCCGGTTGTTGTTGATGAGACGGCTGATATAGAAAAAGCCGGCAGGGATATTGTGAAAGGCGCCGGGCTCGATAATAATATCGTATGTGTTATTGAAAAAATAATAATCGCGGTCAATAAAATCGCGGACGAGCTGAAAGAAGCGCTGGTAACGGGCGGCGGCGTTGAGCTTAATGGTTTGCAGGCTCAGCGGCTTGCAAAAATTATTATCGATCCGGATGGAAAACATCCGAACAAAAACTGGGTCGGCAAAGATATTCAGCTCATATTAAAAGAGATAGGGCTTGAAGTCGGTCCGGAAAAGAGGATCGCTTTTGCCGATGTGCTGCCGGATCATCCGTTTGCAACGGTTGAAATGCTTCTGCCGGTCATCGGATTTGTAAGGGCAAAAGATGTGGATGAAGCGATCGAGATTGCATATAAACTGGAAGACGGCTGTTTTCATACGGCCGGAATGCATTCAAAGAATATCGATAATCTTCATAAGATGGCGCGGAAGATGAATACATCCATATTTGTAAAGAACGCGCCGTTTTATGCGGGACTTGGGCTTGGCGGAGAAGGCCCGACTTCATTTACTATCGCATCGCCGACGGGCGAAGGGCTGACAACAGCCAGGAATTTCACGAGGATGCGCAGGTGCGTAGTGGCGGGGCATTTTAGAATTACGTAAAACAGTGATTAGTGGTTGGTGATTGGTGACTGGATTTTCCAGCCACTAGTCACTAGCCACTAATCATTATTTCATGTTAGAAAATATAGTTAATGCAGTCAGACAGGCAGGAGTGATCGGCGCGGGAGGCGGCGGATTTCCGACGCATATAAAACTGCAGGCAAAGGCCGACACCGTCATTGCCAATGGCAGCGAGTGCGAGCCGCTGCTTGCAACGGACAAAACTTTTTTAAAACAAAAAGCGCGTCTTGTAGTCGAAGGCCTGCATCTTGCAATGGAAGCCACTGGCGCAAAGCAGGGATTTATCGCAATAAAAGGCCATAATAAAGATGTTGTTGATGGAGTTGAAAGCTGTTTAGAACAGTGACAACTACTATCCCGCCGGCGACGAGTTCATGCTTGTTTATGATGTGACGGGCCGGGTGATGCCGGAAGGCGGTTTACCGTTGAATGTCGGCGTTGTTGTAAATAATGTTATTACGCTGGCGCAGGTTGCAGAAGCTGCGGGCGGAAAACCGGTGACGCGCAGATATGTGACGATAACCGGCGAAGTAAAAAAGCCATGCGTAGTATCTGCTCCGATAGGAGCAACGTATGCTGATTTAGTGGCTATCGCCGGGGGAACAAAAACGGACGAAATCTGTTTGATTGACGGCGGACCCATGATGGGGAGGCTTGTTGATAATTGGGGAGACGGCATTGCCAAAACAACCAGCGGAATTTTGGTTTTGCCGGCGGATCATTTTATTGTGCAGATGAAAAAAAGGACAATTTCACAGGAGATGAAACGCTCGCGTTCCGCATGCTGCCAGTGTTTCCGATGCACAGATTTATGCCCAAGGCATAATTTAGGGCATGAACTTTATCCCCACATGACAATGCGAACGATTGATTATAATCTTTCCGAACCGTCCGGACATATAACATCGGCGTTTCTTTGCAGCCAATGCGGCATGTGCGAAATGGTGGCATGCGATATTATGGGATTGTCGCCTAGACGGATTTTTGCGGAATATAGAAAACAGCTTGTCTCCAAAGGGATAAAAAATCCACATACGCGAAAAGGGTTCGATGCCAGAGAAAGTTATAAAAATACAAAAGTTTCAATATCAACGGTTTTAAAAAAGATGGGGCTGGCTGAATACGCTGTAAAACCGGAATTTTTGGGCGATGCGGAAGTTAAAAGCGTGAAGATTCCGCTTTCAAGGCATACGGGGGCGCCGGCATCTGCGTGCGTGAAATGCGGAGATAAAGTCAGAATGTGCGATGTGGTGGCTGTTCCTCAGGACGGAAAACTCGGAGCTGCTTATCATGCGTCGATTGCGGGAACGATTACGGATGTGGACCAGAAATGGGTGGGGATTAAAGGATGATGGAACCTTCGATAGGGCTTATAGAACTGAAGTCGGTGGCACGCGGCATGGTTGTTACGGATGCAATTGCGAAAAAAGCGCCGGTGAGAATTCTGGAAAGTCATCCGGTATGCCCGGGAAAATATATCGTTCTTTTCAGCGGAGAAGTGGCGCCGGTTGAAGAATCTCTTGCTGCCGGAATTAAAGTTGCGGGCGATCTGCTGGTTAATGAGATGATATTGTCGCAGGTGCATGAGGGCGTCATTCCGGCGATTATAGGAAATGCGAAAGTCGGCGAATTCGGCTCGCTTGGCGTTGTAGAATCTTTTTCCGTTGCCAGCTGCATTGTCGCTGCCGATATAGCCGCTAAAAAGGCTAATATCACTTTGACCGAAATAAGGCTGGCGATGGGGCTCGGCGGCAAGGCATATTTTGTGATGACAGGTGATTTATTTTCGGTAGAAGAATCCCTTGCCGCGGCAACGGAATATGTGAGGAAAGAGGGATTGCTGGCCGGAAGCGAGTTAATAGCCTCGCCGCATCCGGACTTGATTGAAAAAGGAGTTTATTGGTAGATGAAACTCGCCAAAGTCATAGGGACGGTTGTTGCAACGCGGAAGGATAAATCTCTGCTCGGCTGCAAAATTTTAATGATTCAGCCTTTAACCGACGAGATGAAATCGAGCGGGGAAGCAATTGCTGCGATTGATATTGTGCAGGCGGGGCCAGATGATTTAGTGTATTGGATCACGGGCCGTGAAGCGGCGCTGGCGCTCTCCGATACTTTTGCGCCGGTGGACGCGACAATTGTCGGGATTGTGGATAGCGTGGATGTGTGAATAAAGTCATCCCTGCGAAAGCAAGGGATCCAATGAATATGTTTTTATGCAGAGTAAAAGGAAGCGTTACGTCAACAATTAAGCATAAGAGCTATAAGGGGCTTAAAGTGCTTGTGGTACAGCCTATTGCCGCCGATGGAAAAGACAAAGGAGATTCTTTTCTTGCCTGTGATTCCGTGCAGGCGGGGCCGGGAGACATTGTTCTGGCGGCGAGGGAAGGAAACACCGCAAGGCAGATACTTGGAACGGAAGACGATCCTTTGCATGCGGTGATTGTAGGAATTGTGGATTCAGTTACGCTACGCTCAGAATGACAGAGGGAATTATGGATAAAAATTTAAACATAGACGAAATTATCGCAAAAGTAACGGAGCGGGTTGCAAGCCGCCTAAAAGATATCGGCGTTACGATGGATAAAGGCGGGCGCGACGGAACATGCATTGCGGACAGGGAATCGTGCACCTCTTGCGGCCATTGCGCCAGCAAAAAGGGCGGAACGGTCGGCAAAATTATAGATATCGGAGCTTCCCGAATCGGCACATCGATAGGCATCGGCGCAAAAGGCTTCGATTCTAATCTTGCATCGATGATCGACCACACGCTTTTAAAACCGGATGCCACCAAAGATGAACTGACAAAGCTCTGCAATGAAGCGAAACAATATAATTTTGCCACATGCTGCGTTAATTCATCGAACATTCCGTTCGTGGCGCGCCTGTTGAAGGGAAGTTCCGTCAAACCGATAGCCGTTGTCGGTTTTCCGCTTGGCGCCGCGTCAACAAACGCCAAGGTTTGCGAAGCTCGCGATTCAATCGCTGCCGGCGCCCGCGAAATTGACATGGTGATAAATATCGGCGCGCTGAAATCGCGGGATTATCGGGCGGTCTATGACGATATAAAAGCTGTAGTAGATGCAAGCAGGCCTTATAAAGTGAAAGTCATATTGGAAACTTCATCGCTCGATCGCGATGAAAAAGTGGCCGCATGTGTTTTATCAAAGTCGGCCGGCGCGGCGTTCGTAAAAACATCCACCGGATTTGCCGGCGGAGGCGCGACAGTTGAAGATATCATGCTGATGAGAAAAATCGTCGGGGGCGATATGGAAGTAAAGGCAAGCGGCGGGATAAGGACCAAAGAAGATGCCGAAAAAATGGTTGCTGCAGGAGCCGATAGAATAGGCGCTTCCGCGAGCATTGCTATCGTAACCGGCGCAGCGCAGGAAAAAAAGGCGTCGGGAAAGTATTAATGACAACAACAAGGAGATATATTATATGTCACAGAATCAAAAATTTGAACTGAGAACGTTAACATTCATAGACAGCCTGCAGCCGCAACTGGCGCAGTTTATCGCAAAAGATAACCGCGTTTACGATCCAAGCGAATATGACGCGGCGCTGTTTATCGAAATTGCGCCCGCAATGGAAATTCACGCAATGATCGATCTTGCGCTAAAGGCCACAAAAGCAAGGCTTGGGACCGTTGTTACCGAACGCCAGTTCGGCCTGATGGAGGTTCATCACGCGGATCAGGGTGAAGTTAAAGAGGCCGGACGCGCGGTTTTAAAAGCGACGGAGCTGAATGAAAACAGCCGCTCCGAAATTCAGGTGCTGACAAATAAAATTATCCGGAGCGTCGAACAGGATCACGCAATTTATTTCACGGGCAACGCCAAAGGATATATGGTTCTCGCCGGAGATTCGGTATTCATCCTGGAAACAACGCCGGCCGCATATCTTGCAATGGTTGCAAACGAAGCTTTGAAGGCTGCGAACGTAAAGCTGATTCAAGTCCAGCCATACGGTGCGTCCGGTCGTTTGACTCTTAGCGGCCCCGAATCGGAAATTGATTCCGCCGCCGCCGCCGCGCTTAAAACAATCGATATTTTGAATGAGATGAAGAGGACGAACAGCGGCTCCCAGCTGGGATAATATTATAATGGCTTGAGCAAAGAAGGATATTGAGAGGCAATAAGCGGCTTCACTTCCTCTTCAGTAACTTCGTGAACAGCAAGATAAAGTTCCTTGAGGTTTAAATACAGCGCGTAGTTATCTTTGCTGAACAGGTTTTTTATGCGAGAGTCTAATGCGGCCTCTAAGTCTGGTTTACCTATAAACCTTGCATCTATTGCAAGCCTCGCAACATAAAAAACTCCAATTTCTTGATCTGCTATAAAAAAGCTTTCAGGATTTGGTTTAGATAGATCTTCAAGCATATTGACATGCTCCAATTCACTAACTACTTTAAGCTCAGGCGCATATGTATAATCAAGCGGTTGAATTTCTGCCTCTAAGAAATTGTATTGATATGCTTTCTTGGCATTCACTGAAAGATTTTTTAATTTAGTCATGAGGGCCAGTCCCTTATCAATCATGCCCTTGTCCTTCATTTTATAGAGTGCATGTTTTTGCACATCGACATTATTCTGTCTGCTGACTTTTAAGGCAGCTGTGTGCAGATCTTCGTGCCTGAGGAGGTGGCGTTGATATAGATAGTATAAGCTTGATTCAGTGTCGAGAAGGGAATGATTTGTACATAGGTTAAGATATATCTTTGCGGCAGCGTCACCATAAACGGTGAAAGAGGGGGTTTCTTCTCTGTTGTCGCACAGTAAAAAAACAGGTGTATCAAAAAAAGATCCGTTGCCCCCCATAATGTCGGGGAGTTTATGGGCGCTATAGCCGCTTAAAAACATTGAAAGGCTGGTTAGAAAAACGCCCGGTTCATATGGTAACAGCGCTCTTTCAGTAGTCCCTAGAATGATTCCTTGGCTCACTAATCCATGTATAGAGAAATAATGTTTTTCAAATTCATCACTGAACTTTGCGGTATTAATATATAGTGGAAATGCGTTCATCCCTTTATTGAAGACCTTATTTGCATATGTTGTTGAAATGCTGCCATCTCTTTTTCCGTCCGCTGTGTCATAATCGGTCATTTGTTGCATGACAATTTCATATTCGGCAGGGGAAATATCAAATTCGGCAACATTTTTTAATTTTAAGACGTAATGATCTCCGCCAACAGTATTGAATTCAGCATTTTGGAAGGCTTCGTAATAGATATTTATCTGCCGCGGAGGAATGTTGATAAAAATACTTTCGGATCTGTTCATAAGGGTCTCCTTTTTTATTTTCCATAAGTCGGATCCATTGATCTAAGATAGTCGGTGTATTCTCTTCGAGCATCTTTTATATCACCTAGGGGAAAGAGATATGGTTTTAACAATATTTCAGGAACTCCGGCCATTCTTGCGGAAGCGATTGTGGCTTCGTATTTGCTTAAATACCTATCCAGAGCATTTAATGTTTCCCTTGCGTCCTTAATAGTTGTGATTAGCCTGCCGCCGAGTTTTTTATTTTGATTCTTTATGCTGCCAGACAATTGATCATAAAGAGATTGCACATCTTTCATTGCCGAAACATGATATGAATAGCTAGCGCTGAAGTTAGTCTGATTTAAATTTAGGGCTTGAACCGAGTTTTCTTCGGAACTTATTTTTAAAGTTAATCTATTGATTTCATAAAGAGCGGCCGCAGCTTTTCCCTGCAGCTTGGCTGTTTCTGTATCGGTGCTTACGTCATCCATCGACGGAGTCAGCACAAATTCCCCATATGGAGTATCGACTATTTCAGAAAAAGACCCTGTGTAGCCGAATTTTTTGAAAATCGACGCTACATGGAAAGAGGTAACGATATCATCAGAAGATATCAAAAGGTATGAAAATGCCGTGTCTAGAACTTGTCTGGCACTATATGGATGTATATGGCGTTGTGCAACCTCAAGCACTTTAATTTCCGGGTTATTCAAGAGATTTCCAATGCGGTTTACATCTATCTCCGATTCCACAAAATTAGACCCTCTGACGGTGTCCATTAGCAATGACAATTCCGAAACCTTTCCGTTATTTATGAATTTTATGTAAAGCCATGAGCTTTCATTTTTTGCGGTAAGTGCGGCGCGTGCCATATCCGGCCTCAGCTGATCCTTTGTCATTGTCAAATAATAGTAGGAGTAGGAATCTGTAATAACTGCATTGGAATGAACGTATTCCCTTCCCTGCATTTGGATGTTCTTTAATTTTGAAGGTTCGGGTTCCCTTGCAGTAGGTGGTGTGTAACTAGACTTAGACCCGTAATGATAGGTAGGGGTGCCCTGAGCAAGCGTTTTTGGCGCATTAGGTCGGGGACTATATCCAATGCTTGGGATTGCCATAAGTGTTAGTGGTATCGGCGGGGCAAAGAAAAAGTTGCGTAGAAAATTGTCATTCCTGCCCCGTGTCAAAGCGCGGGGTAAACTCCAGCAGGAATCCAGTGAATATAGGAGATCCCCGCTTTAGTGGGAATGACAGAAGCATTTTCAGGTTCCTAATATCGATTTTATCTCTTCGGCGATGATTTTGCGGATATCTTCATGTTCGGAAGTGTTCGGTTTGTGAGCCGCCTTGGGCGATGCCGGATCAAGCCCCGCGGACGCGCGTTTTTCAAGTAATATTCCAATGTCTTCGGTAGGCATTCCCAAAGAAGAGCCAAGCTGGCGGGCAATAAAATCCATTTTTGCCAGATGTTCCACAAGTTCGATTCTTAAGTATGCCTGCATAATATCCGCGCCAACTGCTAAAACGCCGTTGCCCGCTATCATAAACACATTTGCATGCGACAAAATATCGGTGACAGCTTTCGCACTTTCGAGAGTTCCGGGCATTGTGTACGATGCGACCGGAACAATGTTTCCAATTGAGACTATGGATTCGGGAATAAAGGGCTTGTCTAAAGCTAATCCGGCAGCTCCGCGTGCTGTTGCATATGGCGGATGGGCATGCGCTACGGCGGTAATATCAGGCCTGGCTTTGTAAGCTGCAACATGAAGATTTATTTCCGAAAACGGTTTTCCGGGGCCTGCCAGATGTTTACCGTTAAGATCAAGCGTTAAAATTGTTTCTGGGGTAATATCAGCCTTGCTGACAGCGGTCGGGGTTGCAAGCAGTTCGTCGCCTAGGCGAACGCTTAGGTTTCCATCGTGGTTTGCGACGAAACCTCTCTGCCACATTCTTTTTGAGGCGGTTACAATGTCAAGTGTGGCCTTCCATCGTTCTTGATTATTCATATTCTTAACCAGTCGTTAGCCGCTTGCGAAAGGTGAGTCAAGAATTATTAGTATATTGTTTATCATTGCGAGGAGTGAAACGACGAAGCAATCTCATGCAAGCGCTTGATTTCATGAGATTGCCACGCCGAGTACTCAAGGATTGAGTGTTTGGCTCGCAATGACTTCACTATTTATCCAATTGAAATATAAGAGAATTTTAGATTTAAAGCAACTTTTGAGGCTGGCCAGCCGATAATATATGTATACTATGGCTCCTCCAAAAGTAGGCGATAGAAATGGTTTTTTTCAATTTCCCGATGTGCCGGACTGGTCCGACGTTTCAGGCAAATTTGATGGTGTCGGTTATCGAACTGTAAGTGCCCCCATATACGGCAAGGCTTCTTTTTACGGCAAATTCGACGGATATGGGTTAAAGGATAATCACACTGTCTGCGGACCCATGGCCGTTCCCGACGGCCGGCCCTTTCATCCTTTCAAATTATATATTGCGACAAGAAATCTTATAGGAAAAACATTAAAAGTGACGCTGGTTGATGCAGCCGGCAAACCCATTTTGGATAATAGCGAAAAAGAAATTTTCGTTATTGCGGAAGGGACCGATTACGGCCCTCACGAAAAAACTGGGAGAACATTTGATCTTTCCTATGGAATCGCAGAATATTTCAGTGAAAAAGCCGGAAAAAAAATTGTCAGTTACAGAGCATGCAAAGACGGCAGCAAATATCCTATCAACGGATTTATTCAAGACGGTAAAATTTCAAACAGCGAAGTGCATGTTAAAGTAGAAGAAGTAAGCGTAGAGGCCGGAGGTATTCAGGAGCTTAGGGCTTATACGTTTCATCATAAGGTTGTAAATCCTAACCAAGCGGGCGTTATCCCGAGCTGTATGAATACCGTAGAAAGAAACGGAGATGTTTGGGTGGCTCCTTCGGCAGGGGACATGTTTGCCGTCGGATTGGACCCCGAAGTTGATTTATCACAATATTCAGCCGGGCTGAATTGTAATAACGGAGGCTGTTTCGCGCAGCTAAGCTATAAGTTTTGCGTATGCACCGAAGGGCTTAGTAAAGAAGAGAAACGGGCCGCAACATCATTTAGAAAAGAAGTCTCGCTTGGCACAAGACTCGGAATGATACGCGTATTAGGAATGCAGCCCGATTGGTTGCATCCGACTGAATTTGAAGATGAAAGCGGTGAAAAATGTTATGGAACGGAGATTTATCAGTTAACGCTTAGTCAGGCGATCTATCTTTCAAAATGGCTGCAAAATGCCGGGGTTTCGCTATTAGATATTTCGCTTCGTATTTCTGAACCACTCATGACGGAGCAAAGTCAGACGGAGCAATAAATCTATTGCATTTTAGGGAAACTTGGGCAATTAACCTATGCCTCATGTCAACTAAACCTTCGAAAACAGTAGAAACCTTTCCAAATCCTAATCCTGAGCGAGATTATGTGATTACCTGTGAATCGACCGAATTTACCTGCCTTTGTCCAATGACCGGGCAGCCCGATTTTGCCACTATTATCATTAAATATGTGCCCGATAAGCTGTGCATCGAACTGAAATCACTCAAACTTTATCTTTGGTCTTATCGAAATGAAGGGGCCTATCACGAAGCTGTCACAAACAAAATCCTTAATGATTTAGCTGAAGTATGCAAACCACGCTGGATGGAAATTGAAGCCAGATTCAATATACGCGGCGGTATAAGCACCAACGTAACTGCGTCCTACGGCAAGAAGTCCCGTCAAGACGTATAATTTACTAGACAAAATTTAAGTTTTTGCATTATAAAGCTCTTCTAAGGGACACATTTAAGCTCGCCATTAAACCGTTGGCGGGCATAAGAATGGAGGGTATATTTATGGTAACTCCGGCAAGGGACGGAAGCGTTGCGTGGTTTTACAGGCCATTAGAAAATCTTCCGCCGTTACAGTTTTCAAGCCAGCAGGAGGAAGCGGTTGTAAAAGCTGTTTGCGAACGTGAATTTGCTGATTTATGTTTCGGCGCCACCCTGAATGGCGCTATGAGAATGGCTCGCCAGAATGTGACATCATGGTCTTGTAAGAATGGAACGTGCGAAATTGATTATAAAAAATTAGTTAAAGCTCATTCGAAAGGACCGGATGCTTTTAAAACTTTAGGCGCTGTAGCAGTTGGTGCTGGCGCAGGATATTTGGCTGGAAACGTGCCGGGAGCTATTTTTGGCGGGGTGATTGGCTTTAATCTGGCATGCCCGGATCCTGGGAACGGGCCACCAGTATTGCTGGACAGCGTTTTTATAATATCGGATGTTGGGGATAATGATATCGAAAATCATAATGAAGCGTTAGGAGATGCGGCAATTGATGGTGCAACAGGAGCTGATGGCTTAGTTGAAGTTGAAGCGGCCGGAATTTGGACAGACATCGTTCCAACTAGCAAAGATACTCCGCTTGGAAAAGATACACCAACCGGCGCAGATACTCCGATTGCGAAAGACGCACCGCCGGCTGGTAAAGACACGACATTAGATACCGTCAAACCGGCGGATACTGTTTTTGCACCTGATACATTTGTTGCGCCAGATGCGCTGCCTGTTAGCGATGCGACAACTGCTGCCGATACGGCAGCCGACGCACCCGGAGCCGCTGATTTAGCATCTTCGCTGGATTTAAAATCCCCGGTAGATTTACAAACGCCGGCTGACCTTCCGGCAGACGCACCGCCGGCTTTGCCGGACGATTCATCGGTTGAGTCGGCAGTTGCCGATTCGCCTGCAGATTCGCAGATCGTTTTTACGTCCGACGGAGACGCTTTTGATGCGGCAGCGCCTGTATTCTTAGGAACCGCATTCTGCACAAATGAATTTGAAAATACGTGCTTACCGCTTAACCCCGATTTTGTATCGACATGCTTATATATTAACGACTTTCAAATTAAGGACGAAGATTCGCCGGTTACGCTTGACGCTTTTTTGAGCCATAAAAATGATCCCATAAGCATGACAGTTTCGGGAAACAACGCACT
>JACPAJ010000003.1 GCA_016180865.1 Deltaproteobacteria bacterium | reverse complement strand
CACGGATATATATTTAAAATTGCCAGCATCAGATAGCCAACAGTAGTAATGCTCGATATCATTTTGCTTTTATCAACTTTCTGGTCGTATCGCAAGATAAACGGAACCTCACCCATCAAAGCTCCAAGCAACCGCAATTTCACTATTTTTTCCAGAGTGCATGTGAAGCCCAATCCTTTTAAACCGATAAATTGATCTCCATATATTCCTATAGCCTCTTTAATAAGAGCTGCTTTGTATGCTCTAAAACCGCATGAATAATCCCAGACCCCCTTGATCGGGAAAAGCAGCTTCATAAAAGCATTTGCCCCAAGACTTACGAGAGTACGATAAAGGCCAACGCCTTCCATTCCTCCGCCCTTTTGGAACCTTGAGGCTATTGCAACATCGTAGCCATCATTAATTTTTGAGATCATTAACGGAATATAAGCCGGCTCATGCGTATTGTCTGCGTCCATCCTAACTATTATATCTTCCTTCGACGCCAGTTCGGCGGCGGCTTCCATTCCATCTCTTATAGTTTCCCCAAGCCCCCTGTTGATTTTATGTGTAATTATAGTCATCGGGAACCTAACAGACCAGTCTTTGAGTACCTCGTCTGTCTTATCATCGCTTCCATCATTAACAGCAACCACATGAACGGATTTATTAAACTTAGCTTGAAACGCAGTAATCTTCAGAAGAAGATGTTGAAGAGAATTTTCCTCATTATAGCATGGTAATATAATAAAAATATTCATCTTTCGCTAAGAATTTGTAGAATTTTTTCTCCAGCTCTCACATCCGACAAAGAATAAACATCGGGTTTTCCGCTATTTTTGATTGTATTAAATGCATTAACAATCTTTGCGGTATCCCTTCCCGTCACCGTATTATAGCCTCTTTCCACTGTCTCAATCCACTCCGTCTCATCACGCATAGTTATGCATGGAACGTTCAGCCACATTGCCTCCTTTTGCATGCCCCCTGAATCTGTCATAATGGCTTTTGCGTTTTTTTCCAGCTTTAGGCTGTCAATATAGCTTAAAGGCCCCACTAAATTTACCCTCGAAGCGAGTTTTTCCAATCCATGGCAATTCATTACCTTTTTTGTTCTAGGATGTACCGCCAAAATAACGGGCATTTCTTCTGCTATTCGATTAAGAGCGTGCAGAATTGTTTTAAGATGTTCGGGGTTATCAGTATTTTCAGCGCGATGAACGGTCGAAAAAACATATTCATCCTGTTTGCAACCAAGCTTATTTAGAATATTTGATTTTCGTTCTGCAACTGGTAGATTATAATACATCGACTCTTCCATAACATCGGGGGTGTGATATACTCCTTTTATAATGCCTTCTTTACGAAGGTTTTCAATGGCATTGCCTGTTGGAGCAAAAAGGGCCTTTGATATTCGGTCAATTATTATTCTATTTATCTCCTCAGGCATTTTGTGATTGAAACTTCTAAGGCCCGATTCGACGTGCGCAACAGGAATTTGTAATTTCGCCGCGGCCAAAGCGCCAGCCAATGTCGAATTTGTATCACCATAAACCAAAACCCAGTCAGGTTTTTCTTTCAGCAGAGCCTTTTCAATCTCAATCAGCATTCTTCCGGTTTGTTCACCATGGCTAGTGGATCCCACACCAAGATGATAATCAGCTTTGGGGATTTCCAGCTGATCAAAAAATATCTGACTCATTTCGAAGTCATAGTGCTGTCCGGTATGGATGATAATTTCACAAATTTTCTTTTTATATTTGCTGATTGCGCGCGTAACTACCGCCGATTTAATAAACTGAGGCCTAACTCCTATAATCGTGCATATTTTCATTTAAGTATTATTACTCTGACTATCCAGAATACACATTATTTTCTTTCGAAATAACGTTGCGGGTATCGACAATCAGCTTGGCGCGCCTCTGCAGCGAAGCATAATCTATATTTGAGTGCGCGGTTGCAATAAGAATGCAATCATAAATATCTGCGTGTTCCATAGAAACGCTCCTGCGATCCGTATATTGGGGATAATCCCTATTTACCGGTATGCTCAAAATAAACGGATCATGATAGTACACAATTGCCCCTTTTCCCTCTAATAGCTCCATAAGCTTCAGACTGGGACTTTCACGCATGTCATCCACATCCTTCTTGTAAGCAAGACCTACCAGCAGTATCTTTGAACCCTTAATCGGCTTTTTATGCTCATTTAAAGCCATTACGACTCTATCTGCAACATAGTGAGGCATCTTAGTGTTTATCTCTCCTGCCAACTCGATAAATTTAGTCGAAAAATCGTACTCTCGCGCTTTCCATGTCAGATAAAACGGATCGATAGGAATACAATGCCCGCCGAGACCAGGGCCAGGGTAAAATGGCATGAATCCGAACGGCTTAGTGGCAGCCGCATTGATTGCTTCCCAAACATCGATACCCATTTTATGGAAAAGCATTTTTAGCTCATTGACAAGAGCTATATTAACCCCCCTAAAAATATTTTCGATAAGTTTTGCGGCTTCAGCAACGCGTGTCGAACTTACAGGAATTGTTTTATTAACTACATGGCCGTACAATAGGCATGCGGCTTCCAGACTTTCACTGCTGTCGGAACCGACAATTTTCGGTATGCTTGATATATTATAATCTTTATTATTAGGATCCTCCCTCTCAGGAGAAAAAACTATAAAAAAATCCTTATTGGCAGTCAACCCGCTCCCGTTTTCAAATATGGGTTTCAGAACCTCTTGGCATGTCCCTGGATATGTTGTTGACTCAAGCGAAATAAGATGTCCTTTGTGAACATATGGCGCCAGCGCATTGCATGAAGAGACAATATAACTCATATCGGGTTCGCGATTTTTTGTAAGAGGTGTTGGTACGCATATTATCAGAATATCCGTCTCCTTTGCCTCCGCGAAGCTGCTAGTAGCCCTGAATTTTCCGCTTTTATTCATCTCACATAATTTTGCCG
Organism: Deltaproteobacteria bacterium; assembly: GCA_016180865.1. Lineage (GTDB taxonomy): Bacteria > UBA10199 > UBA10199 > 1-14-0-20-49-13 > JACPAJ01. Next base: position 11,100 of record JACPAJ010000003.1, on the reverse strand, counting down.
GAGGAATGTGACCAATGTAACTTTCACTCCTGTTTAATTTGTCTATTTTTTTTCTATCAGTATCAAAACCCACTACATAAAAACCGTTTTTTACAAACTCACATATAAGGGGCAGGCCAACATAGCCGAGCCCAATCACGCCAATTACTGCTTTTTTTGCATCAATTTTTGATTTAATATTTTCAATCATACAGATGCCGGATTATTTCTTTCAACGCCCATAAAATTTTCTTACATTCTCAACTACATATTCTTTCTGTTCCATGCTCAATTCCGGATACACTGGTAATGCCAATGTCTCCTTAGCTGCGAATTCTGAGATTGGAAAATCTCCCTCTTTATAACCAAGGTTTTTATAACACTCCTGCAAATGCAGCGGTATAGGATAATAGATCTCGCAGCCTACGCCGTTATTTTTTAAATGCTTCGCCAAACCATCGCGATTGCCGGCCCTAATAACATACTGATTATAAACATGCCCGCAACCGTTAGAATATGGCACGTTGATAAAATCACCGATCAAGCCGGCTTCTGCAAATTTTTTATTATACCATTCAGCATTCAGAATACGCCCTTCATTCCATTTATCAATATGTTTAAGCTTGACTTCCAGGACAGCTGCCTGAATATTATCCAGCCTGCTGTTTAGGCCGATAAATTTATGGTGGTATTTTGGCCTGCTCCCATGCAAACGCAAGATACGAAGCTTCTCTGCAAATTCATCATTATCTGTCACAACCAATCCGCCATCCCCATAAGCTCCAAGATTTTTACTAGGGAAAAAAGAAAAACACCCAAACTCTCCCATCGAACCAGTTTTCTTACCATCATACTCCGCGCCAATCGCCTGCGCTGCATCTTCAATAACAATCAAATTATGCCGTCTCGCAATATCCATTATGGAATTCATCTCTGCAGACTGCCCAAATAAATGGACCGGAATAATTGCCTTGATCTTTTGCCCAAAAGATTTTTTATGCAGGATTTCTTCTATCAGCTGTGGATCAATATTATAAGTTTTAGGGTCGATATCCACAAAAACAGGAACCGCATTCAGTCTTGAAACTGCACCGGCTGTTGCAAAAAATGTGTATGTCGTTGTTATTACAGCAAATCGCCATAAGTGAAATAAGAAGAGCATCGCTACCTGAAGCCACGGCAATTGCATTCTTGCTGCCCACATAGGTTCCGACTCTCTCTTCCAGAGAACTTACCTGAGGCCCCATGATAAACTGCTGAGATTCTAGAACCGCGGCTACCGCCTCTTTGATATCCTGCTGAATATATTTATATTGAAGTTTAAGCTCCAGAAGAGGCACTTGCATATTCAACCTTTTCGATGACTTTCACAGTCATTCTGTTAATTCTGAATTCTGAGCCGCAGGCGCTGCAGGTTGCTGTACCGCTGAAATCAGCGCCATCAGCTATTTTGCAACCACAAAAACATACCCAACCATGCACCTTTGACGGATTGCCGTACACCAAAGCATACGAAGGAACATCTTTTGTAACAACGGCTCCTGCCCCGATAAAAGAATATTCGCCAATCGTATGGCCGCAGACAACTGTCGCATTTGCACCGATTGTCGCACCCTTCTTTACATAAGTATCTTTATATTCATTTTTACGCTCGATAAAACCGCGCGGATTGTAAACATTTGTAAACACCATTGACGGCCCCAAAAAAACGCCGTCTTCCACATGAACGCCCGTATATACGGAAACATTATTCTGTATTTTAACCTTATTACCAATTGAGACCTTTGGCAAAACAACGCAATTCTGACCTATATTGCATTTTTCTCCAATCGTAGAACCTCCCATTATATGAGTAAAATGCCATATTTTTGTGCCGGCACCTATTACCGACCCTTCGTCTATAACCGCCGTTTCATGAGCAAAAAATTCATTATCAGCTTTTTTATTTAATGGAACCACTTTCCCTCCTCTGTTCAAAGAAGCTTCAAGCGCATTTAGCACTTTTAACACGCTTAAACCGTTTTTGCTGCCAGTTTTTGGTTCAAGGCGTTTTGTTATACATTCAAGAAAATGCCCACATTCAATCTTTAGGGGCTCTTCAAAAGAAATACGAACAACTTCTCCTTCGGCTTTTAGAGCGACCGGCATCGCATCCTGCCATTCGACTTTATGAGGATAAATAACGAGTTTTTCTTCAACGGAAGTATCGTCGAAAACAAGCATTTTTTTCGTTCCGACAATGACAAGCTTCTGCTCTTTAAACGGATGCAGCCATGATACAAATATATGCGCCTTCACTCCATCTTCAAAACTTAACGACGAAGATGTTATGTCAGCAACATTCGGATTAATATAACTTTCCCCGCTTGCACTAACCTTAACAGGCAGCTTGCCTAGAATCGAAAGAATCACAGAGATATCATGCGGCGCAAAACTCCATAGAATGTTTTCTTCGCGACGAATTTTTCCAAAACTAAGGCGGTTGGAGCAAATGTAATTGATTTTGCCAAGTTCTCCGTTATGTATAATCTCCCTTATTTTGTCTATGGCGGGATGATATTCAAGGATGTGCCCAACCATCAAAATAAGCCCCTTTTCTTTGGCGATATTAGCTAGCGAATACCCATCTTCAAGATTCAATGCCAGCGGCTTTTCAACAAACACATCTTTGCCAGACAAGAGAGCTGATTTTGCAATTTCATAATGTTTAGAGGCAGGAACTGCTATCACAATACCATTAATAGATGTGTCTGCAAAAATACCATCGACGTTTTTCACGCACCTAATATCTCTATATTTTTCCGCATAAGCGTTTATAACATTTTCATTTTCATCGCAGATCGTCGAAAGAACGCCAAGCTCATGAAAGGCTCTTACAAGGTTTTTACCCCAGTAGCCGCAACCTATCACTGCAATATGTTTTTTCATTATGCTTTCCTTATTCTAAACAAGCTACCGCCGGCCCCAAGTGAAATTCTTTTGGAATTTCAAGGGAATAGAAAATGCCCTATTCAACTCTCTTTTGTTCACTAATACTAACTAGTTCCTAAACTAACGCCAAGGATGACAATCAAACTTTATGCCCTTGCAATTTCACTGCACTTCAAGTGCACTCTCATCTGCCTGTTAAACATGCTCAAAAGCACTGCCACGCGCCCTGAATCCGAAACCGGGCGCTCTAAAATGCCTATTAAATCCCGCAAATGCCCCTTTTTCACCTTTATCTGGTCGCCGGTTTTAAAGGTCTTTTGCTCAATTATTCCACCTTCATTAACACGCGCCTTGATTGTATCAATCACCTCATCATCGATTGGAATGGCATTAGGCCCTTCTCCCAAAACCTTATTCACGCCACGCGTATATTTAACAAGATGGTGAATTGCAGGATCACCCAGATTCCAATGTAAAAACAGATATGAAGGAAAGAGCGGTTTAAATTTAATATGTTTATCTGTCGAAATAGACATGCTCTTAATCTTGGGGCAGAATGTTTCGATTTCAACATGGGAGATTGCTTCGCCCGCCTGCGGCGGACTCGCAATGACACACTTTTTAAACTGCAGGCAAACCCGGTCCTCGCTTAATGGTTTAGTCTGCACCACATACCAGCGATTTTTAGAGGCATTCTTCATAAATCTTTAACTAAATAGTTATCTCGTGAAGAACATTAATATAATGCTTTTCAGTCAAAAAACGCCTGTCTAAATTCAAAACCAGCTGCCCCTCTTTCGGCTCCTGCGGGCCCCAGTAGAGCGTTGCTTTTTCCCTAAAATTGTCGTCGAACACGTCGGCTATAACTTCATGCATTTCGCCGCGCCTGTCGCCTTCAAGGATAAATTCCTTATAACCATCGCTGCAGAGCTTGTTTAAAAGCGCAATTACCGCCCTTTTAATTTTTCTGTAATTTTGAATTGTCAGCAAAACTGCTTCATTTGATAAGCGCGCCCGTTCCGCAAGTCCGCGCTGGGTCAAAGAATATTTGATTTTTCTTTTTCCAACGGCATCCTGGCGCAGAAAGCCGTCGAAAGTCAATTTTTTAATGGTTATGTTTGTCTGTCCAAGAGATATGCCGGTCGATAAAGCCAGCTCGCGCTGGCTCGCCTCGGGCTTAAGATAAATCCGATCAAGAATTAGAAGTTCTTTATTCAACATTGTTTTAATGACTTTTCTTGTTCAATGATTGAACGTTCAGATACAGAACTTCTATAGTAAAATCGGCAAAAAGTAGCAAGAAAAAAATGCGAAAAATTTAACTTTCTACTTCGTTTTCATGGCCAAGGGCTTCTTTCCGCGACAGGCGCATCTTTCCGGTATCAGGGTCGATTTCCAAAAGCTTTACTACAACCTCATCACCCTCATGGAGAACCTCTTCAACCCTGTTTATCCGCCTGTTTTCGATTTGTGAAATATGCAAAAGGCCGTCCTGTCCCGGAAGCACCTCTACAAAGGCGCCGAAGTCCATTATTTTCACAACTCTTCCTTTGTAATATTTGCCAACTTCCGGCACGGCAGTAAGCTCTTTTATCATTTTTAAGGCTTCTTTTGCCGCTTCGGGATCGTTTGTGGCAATATGAACAGTGCCGTCTTCTTCAATGTCAACTTTAACGCCTGTTGCATCCGTAATTCCGCGAATATTCTTTCCGCCGGGCCCAATGAGAGCGCCGATCTTATCAACGGAAATTTTGTGCGCGATAATTCTCGGCGCATATTTTGAAATATCGCTTCTGGGCTCCGAAATTGTGGCGATCATTTTTCCCAAAATAAAGAGCCTTCCCTCGCGCGCCTGTTCCAGAGCTTTCTTTAAAATTGCTTCCGTAATGCCTGCAATTTTAATATCCATCTGCACCGATGTAATGCCGTTTTTAGTGCCGGCAACCTTGAAATCCATATCTCCAAGATGATCTTCATCACCCAGGATATCGGAAAGAATCACAAACTCGCTTCCCTCTTTAATCAACCCCATCGCTATTCCAGCTACCGGGTTTTTGATAGGAACGCCCGCATCCATCAGAGAAAGCGTGCTGCCGCAGACAGTTGCCATCGAAGAGCTGCCGTTCGATTCCAAAATTTCAGAAACAATTCTCATCGTGTACGGAAATTCCGTTTCTTCCGGAAGAACATAATTAAGCGCCCTCTCTGCAAGCGCTCCGTGCCCTATTTCGCGGCGCCCCGGCGAACGCAAAGGCTTGGTTTCTCCGACCGAGAACGGAGGGAAATTATAATGAAGCATAAAGCGCTTTTCGTACTCCTCCATAATTCCATCTATAATCTGCCTGTCGTCTTTTGTGCCAAGAGTTGTCACAACCAGCGCCTGCGTCTCGCCTCTCGTAAATAGCGCCGACCCGTGAGTACGCGGCAAAAGGCCGACATCGCACGTAATCTGCCTTATTTCATCCCATTTGCGGCCGTCGATGCGCTTCTTTTCATCAACGATCATTTTTCTTACAACATGATACTTTTCTTCTTCAATCATCGCGGAAATTTTGCCGGCAAGGCCAGTCGCATCATTTTCAGGAACCAGAGCGGAAACGGCCTTTTTGTTCAGATCGTCAAAAGCGGAATATCTCTCTTTCTTCGTTTTTATTCGAATGGCCTTGTCCAAATCCTTTTTAATAAGGTCTGCCACCTTCTTTTTCAAATCTTCATCAACCGCCGGCGGCACGACAGGCCACTTTTCAGCTCCGCATTTCTTTGCAAGCTCCTGCTGAACTTTTATCACGGGCTGGCATGCCTTGTGGGCAAATAGGATTGCCGCGGCCAAATCGTCCTCGCTAACCTCTTTTGCGCCGCCTTCAACCATCACAACTGCATCTTTGCTCGCTGCAACAATCAGATCGATATCCGACTTTTCCATTTGTTCAGGGGTCGGATTGCAGACGAATTTTCCATCAACTCTTCCGACGCAGACTCCTGCTATAGGCCCTAAAAACGGAACAGATGAAATGGAAAGCGCCGCTGAAGCGCCGATCATCGCCAGAACATCGGTCTCATTTTCATTGTCGGCCGATAGAACCGTCGCGATAACCTGCGTTTCGTTCATATAGCCTTCGGGAAAAAGCGGCCTGATGGGCCTGTCGATAAAACGGCTGGTTAAAATTTCGCGCTCGGAAGGCCGGCCTTCGCGCTTGAAAAAACCGCCCGGAATTTTTCCGGCGGCAAATGTTTTTTCAACATAATCCACAGTCAGTGGGAAATAGGCCGGATTTGCCTTCGGCTCCTTTGCGCCTGTGGCCGTAACAAGAACAATTGAATCCCCGCATCTTACCGTAACCGATCCCGAAGCCTGTTTTGCAAGCTTGCCGGTTTCAATTACAAGCGTGCGGCCGCCGAATTCTGTTTCAACAGAATTTACCATAATAACACCTCTTCTTTTTGTGCTGGAGTTATAAAGAATTAGATAAGCTTCTCGACTACGCTTCGCTTCGCTCGAAGAGTATTGCTATCATAACTGTTCGAGCAAAATGAAATGAAGTCGAGAACATCAGATGTTATTCTAAACTTGCTACTTCCTTATACCCAGCGTTTCAATTAAACGCTGATATTTTTCAGCGTTGTTTCTTCTCAAATAACTAAGGAGGCTCCGCCTCTGGCCGACCATTTTAAGCAGGCCTCTGCGCGAGCTGTGATCTTTTTTATGAAAATCAAAATGCTTGATTAAAAGATTGATCCGTTCGGTTAAAAGCGCAATCTGCACCTCCGAGGAACCGGTGTCTTTATCATGCAATCTGAACTTTGTCATCAGATCGTTCTTCTTTTCTATTTGTAGTCCCATAATTTAATTCGGGCTGCGTCTCTAGCATACGCATCACATCTTGTAAAGTAGAAACTTCTTCAAGTTTAAAAGCCTCCGAAATGCCATATTGACCGCATTTTAAGCGCCTAAGCTCGGTTACGTGAGCGCCGGCGCCTATCTCTTCGCCCATATCACGCGCCAATGACCTTATATATGTCCCTTTGGAGCATAAGAAGCGAAAAGTTACGAAAGGGGCGTCCACTTTTTCAATAGCAAGGCTTTTAATTTCGACATTTCGCGGCGGAATTTTTACCAAAACCCCTTTTCTCGCAAGTTTATAGGCTCTTCTGCCGCCGATTCTGATTGCGGAATATTGAGGCGGAGTTTGCAAAATGGAACCTGTAAATTTTGGAAGAATCCGCTCGAGTTTTTCATAAAGATCGGCGGGAACGGTTTCGGTTGATACCAATACCCCTTCCGCATCGTCTGTATCAGTTTGCTCGCCGAACTTAAACACTGCACGGTATTCTTTATCGCCTGATATGGATATGGAAGAAAGTTTTGTAGCGGAACCTATAAAAATGGGAAGAATGCCTGTTGCCATCGGGTCCAAAGTTCCGCCATGGCCGACTTTTGGTGCGTTAGTACGCTGGTGCGTTAGTGCGTTGGCGGTCAAAATGCGCCGGATTCGGGAAACAACATCGTGCGAAGTCAAACCTTTTGGCTTGTCGATAATTAAAATGCCATTCATAAATGCTTCCTTACTTCACCTAGGACCATTGCTTTTATCGATGCTAAATCGCCTTCGATGGTGCAGCCTGCGGCGTGCGCATGGCCGCCGCCTTTAAAACAAGCGGCGATTTTATAAACGTCGACCCTGTCTTTGGAACGGAAGCTGATCTTCCACTTACCGGTTTTAAGTTCTCTGAACAGAACGGCGACTTCTATGCCTTTTATCGAACGCGGATAATTTATAAACTCTTCCGCCACATCGACCGAAGCACTCGCCTCCTTCAGCATCTGCTGCGATAACACCACCCATCCTATGCCGTCCGCCATATCAAAAGTCTCCAGCACAAGTCTAAGCAGTTTAATCGTTGCCGGAGGATTTGATTCGTCAAGCGCCTGTGAAATTGCCCATGGGCTTGCACCGGCTTCAATCAAATCCGCAGCATCGCGCAAAAGTCCGGCAGAGGTATTGGAATATCTGAAGGAACCGCTGTCTACAACAAATGTGCAGAAAAGAAGCGTTGCGATTTCCGGAGAAATTTTTGTTCCGATAAGCTTAAAAAGTTTCAACACAACTTCGCCCGTGGCCGCAGCGTTTTCGTCAACACAGATAATATCGCTCTCCGCCGCGCTGAAAAGATGATGATCAATTAAAACAATTTTTCCCAATGAGTTTTTCTGCGCCTTTGCAACGTCGCCTGAAATGCGGTCTCTCTGGGAACAATCGACCATAAATGTGGCATCAAAAGCTGCATCGCCAAGTTTATCAACAACCTCATTGCTGTACGGCAGAAATTGCAGATTATACGGAACCTTGTCGGCATTAAACATTACAACTTTTTTACCCATCCGCTCAAGGCCTTTTCCAAGGGCTATTGTGGAACCGATGCCGTCGCCATCCGGATGAGCATGGCTTGCAATAAGAAATTTTGAACCTGATTTTATAACATCAATTACCTGCTGATAGTTTGCCATAATTTACACTTAAAGTAGTTTTAAGCTTTTCCTTCTATATTATTGATATTTCTGAGTATTTTATCAATACGCTCGGCATTTTCAATCCCATCATCCACAAGAAATTCAATTTTAGGAAGCGATTTTAAAACAACCTCCCTGCCGATATGGTTTCGAAGTTCATACTTGATGCTCTCCAGAGCTTTTAAGACAATTTCCTGCTTCTCTTTTCCGCCTTCGACATAAAAATATATTCTCACGAGGCTTAAATCTTTGGGCATTCTTGCGCTTGTAATTTGAAGGCCGGTCAGGCGTTTATCATCCACCCTTTCGCAAATATAAGACGATACGATCTGGTATATCTGTTTGGCCACGCGATCGGCCCTGTTGTATGGGAGATTTTTCATGCTCGCTCGCTGTTATAGCTTTTGCGCTATCTGCTCAATAATAAAAGCCTCGATGACATCCCCTTCTTTTATATCATTATATCCTATCGCAATTCCGCATTCATTGCCTTCATTTACTTCGCGGGCATCGTCTTTGAATCTTCTTAAAGATTCAAGCTTGCCTGTGTAAATAACGGCGTTATCGCGCAAAAGCCTTGCACTCGCGTTCCTCAAAATTTTTCCATCTGAAACCGAGCAGCCGGCAATTACGCCGACTTTCGAAATCGTAAAAACCTGGCGGACGGAAGCGTGGCCCACAACCTTTTCGACTTGAAGCGGCGCAAGAAGCCCTTCCATAGATTTTCTCACTTCATCCAGCAGCTCGTAAATTATCGAGTAGCGCCTTATCTCAACGCCTTTAAGTTCGGCAATTGCATTAACTCCAACCTCCGGAACAACGTTAAAGCCTATTATTATTCCGTTGCCTGCAGCTGCAAGCATAACATCGCTTTCGGTTACGGCTCCAACGCCGGCATGAAGCACTTTTATTTTGACCTTATCGGTTGACAGCTTTGATACCGCTTCTTTAACCGCTTCAACCGAGCCGTGGACATCGGCCTTCAGAACAATTCCGAGTTCTTCCAGAGTTCCGTCGGCAACCTGCTTATGCAGATCTTCCAGCGTCACACGCGATATTTTTGTCAGCGCATCGATGCGCTGTTTCTTCTGCCTTGTTTCGCTTATAAAGCGGGCCTCTTTTTCGTCTTTCACTTCCATAAGCTCATCGCCGGCCATCGGCACTCCATTGAGGCCTATTAATGATACAGCCTCGGAAGGAAGAGCTTTTTCAACCTGATCTCCCCTTGAGTTTATAAGAGTGCGGACCTTTCCCGAATATAAGCCGCAAATAACCACATCGCCAAGCTTCAGCGTTCCTTCTCTGACTAAAACTGTTGCATTGGGCCCCAAGCCGCGGTCGAGTTTTGCTTCAATAATCGTCCCTTTGACAGGAGCGTTTGCATCGGCTTTAAGCTCCATGACTTCCGCCTGCAGCAGTATCATTTCCAAAAGCTGATCGATCCCCTGGCCGCTTTTGGCGGATGTGCTTACCGAAATAGTCTCGCCGCCCCATTCTTCCGTAATGATTCCGTATTCAGAAAGCGCGCGTTTAACCCTTTCGGCATTGGCTTCCGGCTTATCGATTTTATTTATCGCGACAATCATCGGCACGCCCGCGGCTTTTGCGTGGTCGATGGCTTCTTTGGTCTGAGGCATCACGCCGTCATCGGCCGCAACTACAAGAACGACCAGATCGGTAACCTTTGCGCCGCGAGCCCTCATCGCAGTGAAAGCAGCGTGGCCAGGGGTATCAATAAATGTAATTTTCCCTTTGGGCAGCGCCACTTCATAAGCGCCTATATGCTGGGTTATGCCGCCTGCTTCGCCTGCCGCAACTTTCGCTTTGCGGATATAATCAAGAATGCTCGTTTTGCCGTGATCGACATGCCCCATTACGGTCACAACCGGAGGCCTTGGCTGAACGTGCGCCGCACGTTTCTCTTTTACTTCTTGAAACGCATCCTCCTCTTTAAAAGCAATATGCTCTACTTCATAGCCATATTCCTTTGCCAGCAGAGAAGCCGTATCGACATCTATCGCCTGATTAATGGTCGCCATTGCTCCCAAGGCAACCATCTTCTGCAATAGTTCGTTTGCTTTGACTCCAAGATGCTGCGATAATTCTGAAATAGTGATGGTTTCCGAAATTCGGATATTTTTCTTGGCAGCGCCCGGCGTTGTGATTTTAGTCTTTTTAAACTCTCTCCTTACGGCTTTTTTCCTTCTCGGCCCCGGCTCAAAAACGCGCTCTCTTATTTCCGGAGCGGCGCTCACGCTGTCTTCATCCACCGCCACATGCTTCAGCCCGCCGGCGCGTTTGATCTCTTCAAAATCCATTTCCGCCTTGCTTAGTTTTTTCTTTGGCGCTTTTTTAAATTTTTCTTCCAGTCCAACCGTCGAGACTAGCGGTTTAATTATGGAAGAAGGTTTCGCTTCTGCAGCGGCGCTTCCCGTCTTAGGCTCAGGCCCCGTCGCAACTTTAGGAACTAACGGTTTTGGATGCCCGGCTGCCTCCGGCGCAACCGGAGCCGCAGATAGAGGAGTTTTCGCAGGCGTCGCTAAAACAGGCGCAGCCGCCGGTTCCTTAGGAATTTGAGGCGCGGGTTCAACTGCAGGAGGCTCCTCTTTTTTGGCGCGCCGCCTTATAAGCGTCGGCTTTACTCTTTGTTCTACAATTTCAGACATTATTCATCCTTTTTA
>JACPAJ010000002.1:15469-23877 GCA_016180865.1 Deltaproteobacteria bacterium | reverse complement strand
GCGAGCAATCTAAATTTTCTTATATTAGAAAAGATGGAACAGCCGTGGATTATATAAGCCCCGGCTTAAGTTACGACTTGAGAATAACTGGTCAATCTATTCCTGTTTTTCATAAATTTATCGGATTTTCACTCTCACCAAAACAAGAAATTTTATCCGGCTGGATAAACCGTTGTGAATTTTACAATGTAGACAAAACTGTACGTCTTGTACGCAGGGAATGTGAAGGTCCTGAAATAACATACAATCTTATGGAACCGTCAAATCATTCATACATAGTTGATGGAGTTGTTGTAGCAAATTGCTCGGAATTTGCCTTTCTTGACGATAGCGCGTGCAATCTCGCAAGCCTGAATTTGACAAAATTTTATGATCCCGCAACCGGATATTTTAATGTCGAAGCCTTTAAACATGCATGCCGCATTTTTATCACGGCACAGGATAGTTTATTCGATTTTTCAAGTTATCCAACCTCAAAAATAACAGAGAACAGGCATAAATTCAGGCCTCTCGGTTTAGGCTATGCCAACATGGGCACTCTTATAATGACCAACGGCTTCGCTTACGACAGCGAAGAAGCAAGAAGCCTCTGCAGCGCGATTACGGCAATTCTAACCGGAACGGCTTACAAAACAAGCGCAGAAATTGCCGCTTCGAAAGGAGCTTTCGAAGAATTTGCCAAAGACCGAGAATCTTTCTTGGAAGTAATAAAAATGCACCGTGACGCGGCTTATCAGGCAGAGAACCCCCAGCTTCCCCAGTATCTCGGCAAAGCTCAGAAAGAAGCGTGGGACGAAGCTTTGACAACCGGCGCTAGAAACGGCTTTAGAAACGCGCAAGTGAGCGTGCTGGCGCCTACGGGAACAATCGGCCTCTTAATGGACTGCGATACAACGGGAATCGAGCCTGAATACGCGCTTGTAAAATTTAAAAAGCTCGCCGGCGGCGGTTATTTTAAAATCATCAACAATTCTCTTGAGCTGGCGCTCAAAAAACTCGGCTATTCCGATAAGCAGGTTAATGAAATTGAAATATATATTAAGGGAACATCAACATTGAAAGGCGCGCCGGCGATAAATATCGACTCGCTCAAGTCAAAAGGTTTCAGCGATGCGGATATCGATAAAATAGAAAAGGCGCTGCCCGGCGTGTTTGATATTTCATTTGCGTTTAACGCCCATCTTCTCGGCGAAGAATCGATGAGGAGGTTTGGTTTTACGCCGGAGCAGTATAAAGCAGCCGGATTTAATCTATTAAAAGCTCTTGGTTTCACGGAGAACCAGCTGGACGAAGCAAACACCCATATTTGCGGACGGATGACGATTGAAGGGGCCCCGCATATTAAATCCGAACATTTAAGCGTATTCGACTGCGCGAATAAGTGCGGCAAGTTTGGCAAAAGATTCATCCTTCCAATGGCGCATATTAAAATGATGGCTTCGGCGCAAAAATTTATCTCAGGGTCCATATCGAAAACTATAAATGTGCCGAATGAAACGACGGCCGAAGATATTGAAAAATTGTATGTCGAAAGCTGGCGGCTCGGACTTAAGGCTGTTGCAATATACCGCGACGGCAGCAAGCACGCCCAGCCTCTTGCCAGCGTAAGCGACAACAAAAAAAAACTCCAGAACCAGCCGGACCAGAATCCATCTTCTGTACCGGCTCATTTTGCACAACCGATATTGCGCCGCCGGAGGCTCCCGAAGAAGCGGTCGGGATTCACACAGGAGGCGCGCGTCGGCGGGCAAAAGATATATCTCCGCACCGGCGAATACGAAGACGGGTCTCTCGGTGAAATTTTTATAGACATGCACAAAGAGGGCGCGGCTTTTAGAAGCATGATGAACTGCTTTGCGATTGCCGTCTCGCTGGGACTTCAATACGGAGTCCCGCTGGAAGAATATATCGATTGCTTCACGTTTACGCGCTTTGAGCCTCAGGGCGTTACGGATCATCCGAATATTAAAATGGCAACGAGCATTATCGATTTCCTTTTCCGAATTTTAGGAATGGAATATCTGGGGCGAACCGATTTTGTGCAGGTAAAACCGAGTGATGAGGATTTGGCGCAAAAGATAAGGCAAAAGACGGGCACTGTCACCCCCACCCCTGTCCCTCCCCCCTCGAGGGGGAGGGTGAGGGAGGGGGGGCAAGAAACCGATTCCCTAGCCTCCGAGGCAAATGCATCCACTACTCTCAAAGCAGTCGCTACTCCAAGCGGCGCGGCGGTAATAAGCATAGCGGAAGCTAAAAATGTGCAAAAGCCTGCCGAACAAAAAACACAAGAAGGAATCGCAGTGATTAAAACAACCGGGGCGCAGGTTTTGGCAAACGCCGCTGCCGGCGTCTCATCCGCTGGAGGAGCATCAGCCAATGTATCCGGCGTAACCGAGCATCTTTCAAAGATGATGGGCGACGCCCCTTTCTGCGACCAGTGCGGTCACGTGACCGTCCGCAGCGGCGCCTGCTATAAATGCGTTAATTGTGGAAATTCCATGGGTTGTTCGTAGATTTTATTCAATTTTTTCGCCTGTGAGTTTTGCGCGGAATTCGGCGAGTTCGGTTTGAATTAAAGCTTCGGAAGCTTCGTTTTGGGCGAGTTGAGATTTTCTTTGATCCAGAATTTTATCTATTAGGCCGGTTTTTTTGAGCTCTCCTCTTAAAACTTCGACTTCTGCCTGAGAGAACTTTGCGGCGTTCAGCCGATGTTCAACAAATGCCTCCCAAGTAAACGGGCATTTTTGCTTTACAAATTCGGCGATGGCTTCGGCATAAACGCGGATCTCTTTCTGCGCGTGGGCTTCCATGCGAAGCGCTAAAAAATGCAGAAGATTATGCAGGTCCATCTTCCAATACCATTCAGTGTACGTTGCAAGCGGCAATATTGCGCGGGCAACTTCGCGGGCAACTCCTTTTTGGATGTATTCGTTATAATGTTTGAAGATCGTTTCAATATCATGGCTGTATTGTTTCAATATTTCGGAATTCGCCGGCTCCGGAACTTGAGCGTCAAGAGAACCCTGCCTGTTTATCTTTGCCTGCTGGCGCAAATCAGCCGGCTTCGGCTCCCAAACCGCATCTTCCATCACAGAATACCGCCCGCTAATTTCATTTACATTTGCCGTGCGATGGCGGATCCACTGGCGGGCCACAAAAACCGGCATTTTGCAGTGAAATTTAAATTCCACCATCTCAAACGGGCTCATGTGCTGATGCTTCATTAAATAATGGATAAGCCCCTTATCCTGGCGGACGTTTTTTGTCCCCTTGCCGTAGGAAACCCGCGCGGCCTGCACAATCGAGGAATCATCGCCCATGACATCAACAAGGCGGACGAATCCTTGATCCAGACATTTGATTGTATCGGTAATTTCGGGCATAAATAACTGTATGTCATTGCATAAAGGAGATTGCCACGCCCTTCGGGCTCGCAATGACAAATTACACTGCCACCACTTCTTCCAATTCCGGAAACTCCTGCTTTAGCACCCGCTCCACTCCCATCTTTAACGTCATCTGGGCTCCGGGACAGCATCCGCACGCCCCCTGCAGCTTAACATAGACCTTATTACCCTTTACATCGACGAGGTCTATATTTCCGCCGTCCATCGCAAGGCGCGGCCGGATATGCTCGTCTAAAACTTTGTTTACTGATTGTTTGTCCATTGTGCCTCCTTTTACGTGTCATTCCTGCGAAAGCAGGAATCTCATGTGTGCACTTGAGATCCCCGCTTTCGCGGGGATGACATGGTGTCTGCTAACAGATACCATGTTACTTGACAACAAGAAAACTATAACTAATATGCCAGCTTCTTTATGACAAACAAACAGCTCACAAAAAAGCGCCTTCTCTTTGCAGGAATTGTCGCATACTTTATTATCGGTTATTTTTCGTGCAGTTATTTCAACCTCCATCGCAGTTATTACGTAAACGTAAGCCTGCCGTTTGAATCCAAAATACCGCTCGTTCCTATCTTTATATTAGGCTACACTGCGGTCTATGCGGCCCTTATCCTGATTTACGCTCTCATCGATGATTACGAAGTCTTCAAAAAGGGCATGAAGTTCGCCTGTTTTGTCTCTACAGCCCATTTTGTCTTATTCCTTATTATTCCTGTAAAAATGGCGAGGCCGGAGCTTAGTGAAACCGACGGCTTTATGACTTTGCTTACGCACTATTATTATTTGATAGATAATCCTGTAAACTGTTTCCCGTCGCTCCACGTTTCATATCCGCTTATTGGAACATTGATTTTGTGGAACTACAAGCGCAGATGGGGTTACATTCTTGCGGCATCAACGCTCCTTATCGCAATTTCCGTGGTTTTGGTAAAACAGCACTATATTATGGCTCCTTATCGCAATTTCCGTGGTTTTGGTGAAGCAACACTATATTATGGATGTGGCAGGAGCTGTCATTGTTACTTCTTCGATATATTTGCTAAAATGCCGTGCCTAATTGCAGCACCATCACGCCGTTCTTTGCCGACGTGCCTAAAAGAGGATCTTTGATTGAACCAAGCCGGTCGCGATTTACCACTATCACCGAATAACCTAAGCGCCCGGTGATGGGAAGGCCGTGGCCCAGTATAAAATCGCCCCTTAATTCCAATCCTGTGCCCAGGAAAAAATCATCAAAGAAGTGTTTGCCTTCTCCCCACATATTAGCCGCCGCGTTCCACGCATTTCCATAATCGGCAAATGGGGCTATATGAATATTTTGCAGATAGAATGGAGTTGTGCCTAATCCTCTTTGCGGCGAGACAAGCGGAATCCGATATTCTGCGCTGGCCAAAAGGACCCGCGTTGCCGAAAGAGAAGCTATCGGCAGGCCTCTTAACGGGAAATAATAAAGGCTGTCCCCGCCGCCAAACGCCCCCTCTCCAAGCGCTCCGCCGAGAGAAAATGTCCCCTGCGCCAGATTATCGCCAAGCGTGATGCCGCCCGACGTTCTAAGGGCAAGGATATGATTAAACCACGGCATGTTCACATATTCGCGGTAATCTCCGGCAAATATGCCCTGCTCCATCTTTTTATTGCTGCCCAATTTATCGTCCGTAAGTATTAAATTGGTTTTAAGGCGCCTGCCATGCTCGTTGCTGATTGAAGCCGGATACTTTTCCACCTGGCCGTACGCATATGACAATAAAAGGCCTGCATATTTGCCTAGCTGAGGAGCAGCGTTCACGCCGGCGGCTGCGTTGAATTCAGCGGTTGTCAGGTTTGAACCCCTATCTTCATAAAAATAAAATAATCCGGCAGCGCTTTTGCCGAAAGGATAGCTGACTCCGCCATAACCTCTTATCCTCTCTTCAAAAAGCTGTTTGCTGTATGCCCCAAAATTATAAATTGTGGAATATTTCAGAGAATAAGCCATCACGCCTGCATTAACCACAGGCTTATATTTATTGTACCAATAGTTGAAAAAATAGCCCGGATACGATGTCAAATCCGTGCGGTAGTTTATCCCACCGGTCCAGTTATGGTAACGCAAAGGATCCATCCCGCCGGTAAAAGCGCCCAGGAAAACCGCATTATCAAAAACCGCAACGCTCGGAATCACAAATCTCGGCAAAAAGAGCGATTTGCCGAACGGGGAATATTTTTTGTTTTCAAGGTTTATCGCTCCTTGGTCTGTCATTCCTGCGTAAGCACCATGCCCGCCGTGTAGTAGTGGCGGGGGAATCTCCTTTACATCTTCTGGATTCCCGCTTTCCTGCTTGCCGGTAGGCATGACAGGTTTTTTTTCATTATCCTCCGTCCTTCTTTCACTAACCACTGACCACTTACCACCAATCCCTGTCTTTCTTATATCATACCCTTCGCCATTATAGTACTGAACGTAAAGTGTTTTGCCATCCGCCGAAACAGCCGGCTGAAAAGCGCCTGTAAGAACGTTGGTAATACGTTCCACGCTTACCGGCGCCTTCTCTAACGCCCTCGACATGTTAATTTTATAGATATTATTGATTCCGCTTCTGTCGGATGCAAAATAGATCGATTTTCCATCCTGCGACCAGATGGGATGCGAATCTATTGCGATATCATCCGTTAATTTAATAAATTTGGCATTTTGCGTTTTGAGTTTTTCGCTTTGAATCACGTAAAGATCCCACTGGCCGGATTCGTACGTTGGTACGTTGGTACTTTGCCTGCCCGCCGACGTTGTAGTGGCGGGGTACGTTGGCTTAACTGGCTGCCAGCTGGAAACGGCAATCCATTTGCCGTCAGGCGACCATGATGGCTGAGCAAACTGCTCGAAACTTTTTTGTTGATCTGCATCCGCTGGTCTATAGTCTGCAACCTCTTTCTTCTCCATATCATAAGAAGCCAGCCAGCTTGCGCCTCCATCCTGTTTTACAAACAAAATCGTTTTTCCGTCCGGGGAAAAAACCGGATCGCTTGCGCGCGCCCCCTTTGTCAGCTGCTCAACTTTTCCGGTTTCAATTTCATATGTGTAAATATCGCTGAAGTAATTATACCTTTTAAAACTCCCCATCGCCGAATAGGCGATTTTTTTGCCGTCGGCGCTAAACGAAATAGATGTTGCAGCCTGTTTTTTCCTAACTACCCTATCAACCCCCTTCTCTAGATCGACAAGGTGAATTTCCGCAGGCCCTTTTGCCCGGGTACGGGCGTACGCAAGATATTTGCCGTCTTTCGATGCCGCCGGGCTCGATGAAACCGTTTCGCCGGAAGCAACTGTCTCTAATTCCGACAACCCTTCCGCTTCAAGGCGCTTCTTTTTTTCTGCATATTTCTTTTCCAGCGAATCCTGCCATTCATCCCACAAATCATAAAACGTTTTGCTTCCGGAGAGCCCTTTTACATTGGTCTTTATATAATGCGTATGCACCTTTTTGGATTCAAATTTTATATCGTTAAATGTCCACTTTGCCTGTGAATTTACCATATAAAGAAGAGGGCTCCGCCCCATTTTTTTATGGAACTTCATCAGCTTTTCTTCTCCGAACCGATCGCTTAAATACTGCAGAAACTTAACTCCGTACATATACATGCTCTGATATGATGGCCATTTCCATGCAAGGCCGTCGACTTCGTCGATGCCGGGAAATTGGTCATTCAGGACCGCTGTGCGCACAAGCATTTCCGGATAGGTCGCCCTTCCTCTGCCGCGGGAGCTTTCTGTTGTTTCGGTGTATGTCGCAATCCCTTCGCGAATCCAGCCCGGCACAGATCCATTCGGTCCGACAACTTTTCCAAAAACAAACCTCGGCACTCTCATTACTCCGCCGCACTGATCGATATGAAGAACATGGGTGTATTCGTGCATTATAAGCGTTCTCAGCCAGTTATCGTAATCGGCTAAAACACTGTCGGGCTCGGGGCTCGCAATGCGAAGAAGTATCCAGTTGTACGGCAAAGTGCTTGTCATGCCGTTGGCGCTGTCGTTATTGTCGGATAGAATTATCTCGGTCCGTCCCCATGGCTCCCAGTCAAGTTTCGGCGATAATCTTCTGTGAGCTTCTTCAAAATATTCGGCCGCTTTTTTAGCCTGAAAATCCAATTTCTCGTCATAATGAACGCTAAAATGCTTTGTTTTGAGCGTTCTCCATTTTATTGAAGGATCATAGGAGGCAGCAAAAGAAGAGGAAGCAAGAAGCATGAGGCATGAAACAAGAAAAAAATATTTTTTCATGCCCTATAAAATACACTACTATCCAGTCAGTGGCAACTTATAAAATCTCCTTGCAAAAAGCGAGGACGTCTAATAATAGGCACTGGCGGGGATAAATCAGAAGGAGGCAAATCTTATGGGCGTGGAAGCTATAGCAAAACAGAGGATTCCGGAAACTAATGTCGATTATGTTGATGCCGATAACGACGGAGCTTTTAACCCGTGCGACGGCAGCAGATGTGATTATTATGAAGCGGATGGTCATCGCCTTGCCACGAACGATCCGCTTGTAAAAGATGCGTTGTATGATTATCAAATGGAGGTTTTCTCCGGCGGCATGAGAAATCTTGGTTTTGTATTTGATGATATGAGAAAGATTTTAAGCTCCGGCGGAGAACCGAGCATTCAGGCTGACGCGGCAACAGCAGTTGCCTCTATCCAGCCTGAAAATGTGTTGGCCCTCCCCCTTTTGGAATATGTGGTTGCAAATGAGTCCGGCGAGTTTGATGAACAAGTTATAAATGCCGCACGCGAATCCATTATGGTGATAGACTGGAAAGATTTTTAGGAATGGCGATTCTTGCTTTAGATATAGGCAATACAAGCGCGAGTTTAGGGCTGTATAAAGGGGAAAGACTTGTTAGTTATTTCAGGCGGCCCACAAATAAGGTATTGTCATTTATGCTGGATTCCCGTTTCCCTGCCTGCCGGCAGGCACGGTGCGGAAATGACAAAGAAAATTTAGACGGCATAATAATCTCCAGCG
>JACPAJ010000002.1:0-15448 GCA_016180865.1 Deltaproteobacteria bacterium | reverse complement strand
TCCAGCGTTGTCCCTTCTTTAGACGCAAAAATTTCCGCGACCCTTAAAAAGAAGTTCAAAATCAAGCCCGTTTTTATCACACACAAAAATTCCGGCATCAAAATAGGCTATCCGAAGCCAAAAGAGATTGGAGCCGACAGGCTTGCGGATGCAGTTGCGGCTTGGGAAAGATATAAGAAAGCCTGCATCATAGTTGACTTTGGCACGGCAACAACGCTTGATTATATAGATAGTTCGGGCTTTTATCGGGGAGGACCTATTGCTCCGGGAATTATCGTTGCAAATGAAGCCCTTTACATGTCGGCCGCAAAACTTCCGCGCGCCAAAGTTCGGCCGACGCAAAAAATGATTCCATCTTCAACTGTTCAAGCAATGCAAAGCGGAATTTATCAGGGCTATATCGGCCTTGTCGAACGGCTGGTTAAAATGACGGCGGAAGAAGTCGGCGGAAGACCGAAAATTATAGCAACCGGCGGATTATCTCCCCTGATAAAAAAAGGGACCGGCATTTTTGATGCTGTCGATCCCCTTTTAACGCTCAAAGGACTTCAAATAATCTGGTCTAAGCTAAACTCTTGAATAATTTTGCGATAACCGGGTGAATCACGCGGCCTCCGCGAATCTGCAGGCCATGCGCTAACGCCGTATCCTCGTTAATGGCTCCGTCAACGCCCTTGCTCGCAAGTTTCGCGACATAAGGCAATGTGGCTGAAGTCAAAGCTTCGGTCGATGTCATCGGGGTCAATGCCGGCATATTCGGAACGCAGTAATGAATGACGCCGTATTTTATAAATATCGGATGTTTGTGAGATGTGGGCCTTGAAGTTTCAACGCAGCCGCCTTGATCTATAGCGACATCAACTATCACCGACCCGGCTTCCATCGTTTGAAGCATTTTTTTCGTAATAACTTTTGGAGCTTTGTCTCCTGCAACAAGTACTGCGCCGACAAGGAGATCGGATTTTTTAACCCATGTCGCGATATTTTCAGGCGTCGAGAGCACAGCATGCACCTTTTCTTTGAATCTTTCCTGCAGCCGCTGGAGCCTGTCTTCTTTTATATCGAGTATCGCAACCTCGGCTCCAAGGCCTGCAGCCACGTCAGCCGCGTTAACGCCGACTATGCCGCCGCCGATAACTGTAACAACTCCCTTTTTGGTTCCGGTAACGCCGCCTAAAAGCAGGCCCTTTCCCGGCCCGCCGCCGCGGTGAAGAAGCCTCGTCCCGATTTGGGTGGCGACCCTGCCGGCGACTTCGCTCATTGGAATCAGAAGCGGCAGTTTGCCGTCCGATGTCTCGACAGTTTCATACCCTAGAGCCGTCACCTGTTTTTTGCACAAAGCGCGCGCGAGCGAAGGAACGCTCGCAAGATGAAGATATGTAAAGAGTATCAGGCCCGGCCTGAAATACTTATATTCAGAAGCCAGGGGCTCTTTCACTTTGACAATCATGTCGGCCATTTTCCAGACGCGCACCGCCTGCGGCAGAATTGTAGCGCCTGCATCGCGATAAACTCTATCGGCAAAATTGGACGCAAGTCCGGCCCCTTTTTCTATCAAAACTGTGTGGCCGTTTCTTATCAGCATTGAAACTCCCGCGGGGGTCAGAGCTACTCTTGTTTCGCTCTCTTTAATCTCTTTTGGAACACCTATAATCATAACTATTCTCCTTTCCACTTTTAAAGAATGATTCTCATAGCTTGCGCCGGTAAAAATGGCAAGAGTCTAATATTTTTTAAATACGTTTTTTTCAGACGGAGGAAAATAAGCACAATAATATCAGCAAGTTGTGGCGATGATTGCCATTTTGCACCGTTAAAGCCGTCCGGCCTTAACGCCCTGCGTATATAAAAACTTAGCAACATTTATTAATAAGTGCCGATGATATGTGTAACGGGGCATATATTATCATGAAGAGATATCTTATTATTATTGCAGTATTATTTATGGGAGCAGCCTGTTCTAAAACTTCCACCAGCCTAGGTCCCAATTTAAATATCGGCGATATCAGCGCCTTAAGAATTAACGATGACTCCAAGCTTATCGGCGGTCCCTTAGCTCAAGCTCAGATCGGCGATATTTTATTATCCAACGACAAAATCCGGGCTATAATTCAGCAGCCGTCAAAATTTGTCCAGTCATGTCCTTTTGGCGGAGTTATAATCGACGCCGATTTAAATCGCGGCAGCGACACAGCCGGTCAGGATAATTTCGGAAAAATGTGCCCCCTCGTAAATGTCGAATGGACTATCAACTATCACGGTTTTCAGGTCGTTTCGTCCGGTGCGGACGGAGGACCGCAGGTTGTTCGGGCTCTAGGAACAATCGATGTCCTTGACTATCTGGATCTGGATTTTATTTCGCCGGTCGCAAAAGCTTTAACGGGGCAGACGCTCTATTTTTCACCTCGCTACGATGACGCCAATAACCCATTTGCCACATATGAAGACCTGCGCAATTTAAATACGGAAGTCGCCACCGAATATACTCTAGAACCGGGCTTAAATTATATAAAAATGGTGACGACATACGAGAATAACGGCGACGACTATGCTGTTTTTCCGATCGGCCGGTTTGTCAATGGAAGCGGGCAGGTCCAAACGCTGATTCCAGGGCTTGGCTTTACCCCGCAGCCGACGGCGCAGATTACGGGAGATACGCCGGCGGTAATTTATGTTCCGTTTCAGGGCGTCGATGTTTCGTACGGATATTTTTATGACTTGAAGCAGTTCGCTTCGGAAGATACTTCTGCGGTAAAAGCGCAGTCCGTTCTTGTCGCAGGTAAAACCGCGGAAGACGGCGGTTCACGGCAGATTTCAACGTCGCTTACGTATTCCGGCGTTACGGGAATCCTGCTCGGCGAAGAGTTCCTTAAAGCGCTGCCGCTTGGAGGCCCTTCGGAAATGAAAGTTAATTTTAAAGTGCCGCCTCACGGAAATCGCGCGGTAACCGAATATTTCGTCGTTGGAAACGGAAATGCCGGCTCGGTTTTTGATGGCGGGCTCAAAGCATTAAACGTTCCATCTCATTCTATTTCAGGAAAAGTCGTCGATGCCGGAGGTATGCCGGTTGCCGCCGCCACAGTTGTAGTTCAAAATGAAAATTTTGCAAAAGCTTTTGGGAGCGGTAAATATAATATTTTCGTGGAAAAACAGGGATATCATAAGGAAGGAACCAATGTTGCGGGAACATGCACGCCTGAAACCGTGGATGTTACGGTAATAGATGCGAGCAACATCAGCTGCGTGATAGGAAGCAGCGGAACAGTCATGCTCGCCGGCGGTGTCACCGATGCCGACAGCGGCACAAAAATTCCTGCAAGGCTTACTATCGTTGGATTTGACCCGAGCCCCGATTCTCACTCCGGTGCCGCTTATGCCACAACTCACGGGGCCGGAAATTTTGAAGATACGTGGATATTCGAACGGCCGTGGGGCGTCGTGGATGTGAAATATGTCAATTCAGCCGGAACATTCGGGCTTGGAGAAGGAACTTCATTTAAATTGGAGCCCGGCCGGTATGCGTTTGTTTTTTCGCATGGAGTCGAATATGAAATAGATGTCCGGGAAATAGAAGTTCCGTCCGGAGGAACCACGCAGCTTGATAATATAAAGTTAAAGAGGCTTATAAAAACTCCGGGATGGATATCCGCCGATTTTCATCTCCATTCAATTGCCTCTCCCGACAGCGCCATGTCTACCGAAAGAAGAGCGCTCGCCGCAGCTGGCGAAGGGATGGATATCCTGCAGTCTTCGGATCATGACTGGCTCGTGGATTACGCGCCGGTTGTTGACGAACTTACAGCTGCCGGATTAATTCCAAACGGAAGCATGGCGACTATTGTAGGCGATGAAATCAGTCCGAATCATTCGGGGCATATCCATGTTTTTCCGCTTGTGTTCGATCCGTCCAAAATCGACGGCGGAGCTTTGGACTGGAGCTATTCGGATCACGATACGATAGATCCTTCGCCTGATTTTATGATGTCGCCGGCGGACATAATAAATTTTTACAGGCATGGCGAAGGGGCGAACGACGGCGAAAAAGTGCTGCAGATAAATCATATCGCCGATCAGGCCACATCCCTTCCGATTATTTCTTCATGGGTCACCTCGACCTTTTTTAAAGGGGTTCCTCCTCTTTCAAGTTATGTCGAACCTTCGGCTCAACGCATAGTCCCAAGCCAGGCAACGCCATCGATACCGATCCCTTTCGGTTCAAGCGGGCTTGTGGTCTCCGATTTTACCGCGGTTGAGCTTACAATCGGCCCCGAACTTTACACAAACCTGCTTCGCGAATCCGGTCTGCCGCAGTGGTTTAATCTTTTAAATTTGGGAATTCTTGCAACGGCCACCGGAGATTCCGACAGCCACAGAGAAACTGTCGATCAGCTCGGGATGCCGAGAAATTATATAGCCTCTTCGGTCGACCCGCGCGACGGAATCGGATCATTTTCAGAAATCAACCATGACGCTTACGCTCATGCGATCAATCAGCATAAATTGGTTGTATCGGCCGGCCCTTTTATTTCAATCAACGCTAAAGGCGAAGATGGAAGCGCTGGCGGCGTCGGCGATACGATAACGGGGAAAAAAGTTACGCTTCATATCGATGTTAAAAGCCCTTCATGGGCATGGTTTGATACAATCGAGATTTTCGCCAACACGGAACCTCTTCCGGCGGATGATGACGGCATTTCGGCATTCGAGGGCGTTGCAAGCGATCCAAAATCGTTCTTTGCGCCTTATCATATTCCCAAGTTTTATTATGAGCCTCAGCAGGTTTTCACGACAGGCGATGATTCGCTTAAAGACTGGAAGGATGAAAACGGGCTCATAAGCGCAAGCCTTGATGTGCCGTTGAATGTGGATGAGGATACGTGGGTTGTCGTATTTGTTTCCGGAAATCCCGGCGGCGAGGGCTGGAGATCTCTTTTTCCGCTGGTGACGAAATCCGCGGCCGATCCGACAAAAATCGGAGCGCCTCCGAAAGACTGGACGCTGGAAACTCTCGCAAAAGATCCGAACATGAAAGCAAGCGCGTGGGGTTTTGCAAATCCGATCTTTATCGATACGGACGGCGACACAGACGGAGACGGCGTCAGATTTGAATCCAAATATATAAGAAGCGGCATTTCGCCTCTGGCAAAATAGATTTACTATGGCAATAGATGTAAAAAATAATATCGACCACTTAATATGTTCTTCTGAGCCGGAACAATGCATTGATACGCCTTTAGAAATAATAACAGAAGAGTTCTCCTCTGAAGAAAACGTCCAAACGGCTGCATGTTATGCTGATAGGTTTGTGGCAGAGATTAACTATTATCCACATACTCCTGCCGATTTAGGCGCTAAGATAGGGGAAAATTTGCATTGGCTGGAAAAAAACAACCCCGATAGGCTTGAGGCAATATATAAAAATTACGATTTCATTGTAGAATTCATGCAGCGAACAGGGAGCAATACCAGAGAAATAAGTTTCTTCCCGGCACATTTAGCCGGAACCTCCAAAGAAGAACTGATGAGGCTCTTTGACATGTTTGATGCGTTTTCGGTGCAGGTGATGATGGATAAACTTACAAGCCGCGAAGACCTTGTCGCCATCCTCAATGAAAAAGAGGCCGTTTCAAAGATTAAAGACGAACATTATAATCAATGCCCGGGCTTCAGCATGGAATCCGCAAGTCAAAGCTGGGCTATGTTCTTTGGAGACCTGCCATTCGATCTGGCTGTAAAATACCCTGAAAAATTTGTACTGTTGCTCAAAACGTTTGGAATAGACGGAACCGCCATATTGGCGCAAAGGATTGAAACAAGCAAAGATTTGGACAATATAATAAATGGAATTAATACTCTTCTGAAGTTAAAAAAGCTGTCTGAGGTAATCACGATACAACAAAAAGACAGAGTAAAAAGAAATAAAAGAGCTAAATGGTGGGGAGTAATAGCCAGCCCGTTGAAATATCATAGCATATTAGATTCGCGGGCTATTTTCAGAGAAAGATTAATAAATATTCTAAAGGCGGCTCCGCTAAATAACCTCCTAACAGCGCATGAAGAAAAATTCGTCTCGGCGCTAATGGTCTACGCATATTCATGGGACAGCTTTATCTCCGCCGTAAAACAATTCGGAAATTTTGAAGCCCCTTTTGCCGAACAAAACCTCCAGCTGATTTTTAACGAAATCAAATTTCTCGAAGATTTGGGAGAACACACCCCCCAAACACTGCAATATATTTTATCTCTTGCCTCAAAACTTGGCGCCGATTTCCCAAAAGCCATCGAAGCGGCAAAAACCATCTGGAATAAATGCCTTTTGGTTTCAAATAATGCCGATGAATCTTGGTGGATATCTTCATACGGCGCCATAACGGAGTATGTGCCGGATTTTTTAAAGGAAAAGGTCGGGTCTCATTATGGGGTTCTTGAATGCCGCATGGGCCCTCATTATATATATTCAACTATTCTTGAGGAGCTAAATAAAAAATCTAGTTTGATATCCGCCGGTCCGGATAATTTTCTCGAGATAGTTGATAATATGGATATCAGATATAGAATAAAAAAAATAACTAGTAACAGGGTCCAAATAAAATCCGAATCGGACACCAATCTTCAAAGCTATTTATTTTCCATGCCGCCGGAGCTTGTAAGCGGTTATCCGGAAATCGTTTCTAAACTGGTTGAAGGAATGCCAATTCTTAAATATGGCGATGCGCATAAACTCAACGAATGTTATAGAGTAGCCTTTCGCTACCGCAATAATCCAAAACTATTGGATATTGTTCTAGAGCACTTTGATTCCGCAGATCCTCTGACTTTTAATCTGCTTGAATATCTTATCTACATAAAAATGCCGGATAAACGGCTGGAAGAACTCTTGGAAAACGGAGAGGAGCCTGCGATGGAAGACCTTATGACAAGCTATCGTTCAGGCAAACCCGCAGATATCCGCCGGTTTAAGCCCGAGTACCGCGAAGTTTATATAGAGCTATTTAAAAGCCTAGATAAGGTTTTACTTTCAAATGGCCTGAGAAGCAAGTGCTTTCAAACTCTCAATTTTGAAGCCTTCCTGTCTGACTTGCAAAAAATGGATGCCATAGATGCGCTGGAGCTTATAGAATATGCCTCGTTTCCCCTGCCTCCTGAAATAAAAGACTTCCTTCGGTTTAAGTTCATGTCCGCATGGGTATCAAATAATCCCGATTTTAACGGCATGTTCGAAGAGTATTGCGCTGATGAGCACATAGAAGTAACTTTGAAAAATGTTCGCAACATCAATCATCTATTTGAGCTTCTTGAATATGCAACGATCTTTCCGACTCCCAATACAAAAATATTAAATAACACCCTAGCGGCTAATTTTCCGGATTATATTTACCCAAATTCTAAAAAAGAGCGCACTAATTGGCTTATTTCCAGATTAATTATCGATGAGCTGGATCCGTCTAAGATCGCCTCTGTGGCAGAGTTGAGCAGTTATCTTGAGCTAATGGAAAAAGTTAAAAAGGTTGAAAATAATGAGTTGCTGGATGAAATGGCCGCCCGCTTAGACGGTTTGAATCTTGACCAGCTAGTTAACTTCGGCGATCAAAAACAACAAGCGATGTTATATGATATAGAAGCCTTGGAAAAGATAAGAAAAAACTTTAATTCCATGATTGGAAGGACTTTTGGAGATCAATTAGTTGAACAAGCGGGAATATCTTTTTTAGAGAGTCATCCTGCCTCCTTTGTTAACCTCAACAACCTTCTTGGGTTTGCGGGAGCATGGTCTGCTCCACATAAAACACGATCTAATAAAAACGAGGCTGGCTTATATCAGCAATTTTCATATTTTGCTTACGGCCTGATAGCCGATTTTGCAAGAAGCCGCTTAAAAGAAAAGGATTATGACGAAGCTAAATTCGAAGAAGAATGCCATGCCATGTCAAACATGCCTTGTTATTCATTAATTGACGATCTTGAAGCTCTAGGATTCGCAATAAGAAAAGAATCCAATGCCAGCAAAGTTGCAAACCGCATTTTAACTCACACTTCTTACACAGTATCAAGGGGAGTATCAAAAGTTTTTGGCGACGGCGATGTTGTAGAGAATCAAAGCGGCCTGCAATTTAAACCGGCCAGATGGCCCGCAAAAGATGGCGTTGAGGTAAAAATCGTTTATCAGGGCGAGAAAGAGCTGGCAAAGATCATTAAATGCAACAGGAGCAGCAAAGTACGCATCCTTGTTGAAAAAGAAAGAAGCGTGGATGTGAAGGCTGTGGAAACAGAACTGGGCAAAAAATACATATTTTCAGCCCCTCTTAGCATGACAACCAGCAACGGAAAATTGATAGAACCGGCATTCCGGGATGGCGTTCAAATGAACTGGCTTCTTACGCAGGGAGGAAATGACGGGCTGCTTGTGGTCGATTCAAACGGAAACCCGCAAATACTCGATAAGAGAGAAATAAAACTTGGAAATATTCTTAACGCTGACGATGTTTCCGGCAAAAACCAAGTTCTAACGGCTCTTTCCAAATGGCTGAAACGCGCCAAATCGGCAGATGTTGTTTCCACTGCAATTCTAGACGATAAAATCAGTCCGTCTGAAAATTTGTGGGATAGAATCCTCTTTTTCGAAATTTTAAAAATAAAGAAATACAGCATGCTCGGAGGCCTCCTGCTAATGAGTGACAACGAGCTTTCGGCTCTGCAGGACGGATCTGCTTCAAGGAGGTTTTATGTTGAATTTGAAGACGGAGATTTTGGAATAATCGATTCCACAGAAAATATGTCGTCTGCCGACATGCTTGAAATATCGCTTATGGCCGGGGTCAGAAAGGCAATATATATGGATACGGGTCTGTATGATAATGCAACCTATCAGGACGGCAGGGGCGGCAAACATGCCCTCGGCTATCATGACTCAGAAGATTCAACGAACAGAGTTGTTATATATTCGCAGGAATAAACATACCCATCTTTCAGGAGATTTTAAGAATTGCCAAAAGATTATTTTCTGGTTATACCGCTACGCATGAAAAAGAAAACTATTGTTTTAGGCATAACCGGCGGAATTGCGGCATACAAAGCATGCGAACTGGTGCGGGAACTTGTAAAGTGCGGCGCTGATACGCATGTTATTCTTACCGAGGCGGCAAAACATTTTGTAACTCCGCTCACGCTGCAGACGCTTTCGCGAAATCCGGTGCATTATAACATGTTCGACTTAAGCTCCCCCGAGCCTAGCCATCTCACTATCTCACCATCTCGCCCAGCCACCACACCGTCGGCGGGCAGGCATTTCACCAACCACATCTCCCTCGCCGACATGGCCGATATCATTATAGTGGCACCTGCATGCGCCAACACAATCGCCAAAGTAGCAGGCGGCATCTGCGACGATCTTTTAACAACCACTATTCTGGCAACGAAGGCGCCGGTTGCCTTTGCGCCATCGATGAATGTCAATATGTGGGAAAATCCGCTCACAGCGGAGAACGTGGCTAAACTCAAAAAACTTGGCTACCATTTTATCGCTCCTGAAAAAGGAGAGCTTGCCTGCGGTTATAAAGGCGTCGGAAGAATGGCGGATATAGAAAAAATCGTCAATTTTGCAGGAAAATTGCTTCGCTAAAGAAAATTGTGAAAAATAAGCCCATCATTCTCATTACAGCTGGACCAACCCGTGAATACATCGATCCTGTGCGTTATATTTCAAACGACTCGAGCGGAGAGATGGGCTTTGCACTGGCTGAGGCGGCAAAAAAGACAGGGGCAAAAGTAACGCTTATATGCGGCCCGCTAAGTGTCGGACACTTATTTGAGAAAAACCCCGCTAAGTGTCGGACACTTAAGGGGGGATATCGGCAGATAAGTGTCCGACACTTAAATGTTGTATCCGCCCGGGAAATGTTCGAGGCGGTCAAAAAAAACTACAAAAAGGCCGATATTATCATTATGGCCGCGGCTGTTGCGGATTGGAGACCGTTTAGATGCTCCAGCCTTAAATTAAAAAAGAGAACTATCGCACCATCCGGGCATCGCACTATCGCACTAGTCCAAAATCCAGACATCCTCGCATGGCTGGGCAAACATAAGCGCCCTAACCAAATCCTTATCGGTTTTGCTCTGGAAACGGAAAATCTGCTGAAAAACGCGCAAAATAAGCTAAAAAACAAGAAATGTGACGTAATTGTCGGCAATTTAGCAAAAAATATAGGTAAAAAAGGCGGTTCTGCGGTAATTATCACTAAAAACGGCTACAAAAAACATATCAAAAACACGTCGAAAAAAGCGATTGCAAAGGCAATTCTGGCAAAATGTAAAGTTGTTGACTTCCGCCTGTTTGACGGCTTAAACAAGTCCAAAATCGGAGGATAGTTATGACCCTTTATTCTGAAAGAACCGCAATGATAGATACCGAGAACGCCTTCAAGGTTGGGCCTTATATTATGGAAGTCGAAAAGGCCGGCCATAAGGTTATTAAATGCAATCTCGGCGAGCCCGATTTTTCGCTGCCAATCCATATTGTGAACGCGATTAAAGCGGCCCTTGATAAAGATATGACCCACTATTGCGATCCACAGGGAATTCTGCCGCTGCGCGAAGCAATCGCCAAATATATGGGCGAAAGCAGAGGGCTGAAAATCACGCCCGACAGAGTGGTTGTCTTTCCGGGCGGAAAACCGCCTATCGGATTGTGCCAGCAGACATACTGCAATCCGGGCGACGAAATAATCTACCCCTCCCCCGGATTCCCAATCTACGAATCATTCATAAAATATGTCGGTGCAAAACCGGTGCCGCTGCACCTTGATGAAGAAAAGGGTTTTAGTTTTACCGGCGGCGAGCTGGCGCCTCTCATCACTCCAAAGACAAAGCTTATTTATTTGAATTTCCCTTCAAACCCGACCGGAGGAGTTGCAACGGAAGAACAGCTGAATGGCATTGCGCATGTCATAAAAGAAAAATGCAGCTCTAACATCAGAATTTATGCCGACGAAATTTACGAAAATATCCTCTTTGACGGTTCAAAACTTCACTCGATCGCTTCCGTTAAAGACATGGAAAAAAATACGATCATCGTCAGCGGAGCGTCAAAAAGTTATTCATGGACTGGCGGAAGAATCGGCTGGGCGGTGTTTCCTACGGCGGAAGAAGCTCAAGTCTTTAAAAATTTGAATATAAATTATTTTTCATGCATTCCGGCGTACAACCAGATGGGCGCGGTCACGGCAATAACTTCGCCTGAGAGCGCCGTTTCAATTAAAAAAATGGCCGACGCCTTTCAGGAAAGGCGCAATATCGTCGTGGGCGGCCTTAATAAGATTAACGGCGTTAAATGCCAGCTTCCCAAGGGAGCATTTTATGTCTTTCCGAATATTTCGGGGTTTTGCAATAATCTTGGAGTTTTTGACGCATATAATTCGCTTGCATCGGACATCCGCGCCAAAACAAGCCCATCCACTCTCGTTCAGATGTTTCTGCTTTTTAAATATCACGTTGCATCGATGGATAGAAAATCTTTCGGCCGGATCGGCACGGAAAATATGCACTATCTGAGAATCTCCATCGCCACGGGAAAAGACGAACTTATTGAAGCAGTTAAAAGAATAGAAACCGCAAGCAAAGATAAAAAAGGATTTGCGGAGTTTATAAAAGAGGGGAAGAGGTTATTTTAAGAGCATGTCATTGCGAGGAGCGTAAGCGACGAAGCAATCCCCATAACTTAACTGAATAGGGGAGATTGCTTCGCCCTTCGGGCTCGCAATGACAAAACAAAATTATGGAACTGAAATTCGGCAAAAGGCGGGCGATTGCTTTAAACGTAAAAGACGAGATGGGGCGTTTTAATTTCAGTCCCGATGAAATCAAACACTTTGAAAATTACGATTTAATATACCGCACGCTTTGCGCGATACTTTATAATTATGTGCCGACCTCTGGGCATCCCGGCGGAAGCATCTCTTCAGGCCGCTTTGTCGAACGCCTAATTTTCGACACAATGGCCTACGATTTCACAAATCCAAATGAAGAAGCCGCCGACATTATATCCTATGCCGCCGGCCACAAGGCCCTTGGCCTTTATGCCATGTGGGCTTTAAGAAACGAAATTGCCCGCGCCGGAAAGCAGACGCTTCTTCCAAAAGAAGAAAAATTCCAGCTTCGTCTGGAAGATCTGCTTGGTTTCAGGCGGAATCCAACGGCCGAAACGCCTCTTTTTAAGGAATATAAGGCAAAAGCTCTCGACGGCCATCCGACTCCCGCAACTCCTTTTGTAAAACTTTCGACCGGGGCTTCCGGCGTCGGCGTTGCCACTTCGTTCGGCCTAGCGCTCGGCGCGATGGATGCCTTCGGCGCGCAAAATGCTCCGCGCGTCCATGTTGTGGAAGGTGAAGGCGGAATGACTCCGGGGCGCGTCGCGGAAGCATTTGCGTTTGCAGCAACCGCGGGGCTTAAAAATCTCGTAGTGCACCTTGATTGGAATCAGGCTTCGATCGATTCAAACCATGTGACCCGCGACGATTCGGGTCCGGGCGATTACGTCCAGTGGGATCCGATTGAATTTGCATATTTGCACGACTGGAACGTTATAATAGTTCCGGACGGCAAGGATTTCGCGCAGGTTTTTGCGGCCCAGAAACTTTTAAGCGAAATTAAAAACGATCAGCCGACGGCAATCATTTATCGCACGCTTAAAGGCTGGAAATACGGAATCGAGGGAAAAGCTTCGCACGGCGCCGGACATAAATTCTGTTCCGAGGGTTTTTATGCCGCATTAAAAGAATGTGAAGACGCGTTCGGCATAAATTTTCCGCGTTTCGGAGGAGACCAGACCCCCAATAATATCGAAAAGTATTATTTCGATACGCTCCTTACAATCCGTAAAATCGTGGAAGCTAACAAAGCAACGGCGGCATTTTTAGCCGATAGGCTGGCTTCATTAAAAGGCGGGCTTAAAAGCCGCGCTCCAAGGGCCAACATGGCAAATGTCGAAGCAATGTACGACAAAAACAGATTCAAACCGGAACAAACCCCTCAAGAGCTCCAGTTAAAAATCGGCGACAGCGTTACAATCAGAGGCGTTGTCAGCAACATTTATAAAGATTTCCCGGCCGGATATTTTCACTCAACAAAAAATCCTCTCTCCCGAACGCTTTCAATCGGCGGAATATGCGAAGACGCAATGGGAGGCGTTCTCGCCGGCCTTTCGTCTTATGGCAAACATGTCGGCGCAGGCTCTTCATATGCCGCATTTATAGCGGCGCTGCAGCATATAACGATGCGCCTGCACGGCATCGGGCAGCAGGCGCGCGCCGCGGTTTTCGGCGGAAAATATCATCCGTTTATTTCGATCTGCGCTCATACCGGCCTTAAAACCGGCGAAGACGGTCCGACGCACGCGGATCCTCAGGCGCTGCAAATCGTTCAGGAAAATTTTCCGGCCGATGTAATGATAACGCTGACGCCGTGGGATCCTCAGGAAGTTTGGCCGCTTGTAACAGCTGCTCTGCAGGCAAGGCCATGCGTTATAACTCCGTTCGTTACAAGGCCTAACGAAAAAATACTGGATCGCGCGCAATTGAAGCTTCCGCCGGCATCTGCTGCCGCAAAAGGAGTCTATGCAATGCGCACTGCCGATAAAGGAAAAAAATGCGACGGCACGATTGTTTTGCAGGAATCCGGAATAACATATACGTTTGTCGAACATGTATTGCCCCGCCTTGATAAGGACGGGTTCAATTTGAATATTTATTATATCGCGAGCGCGGAGCTGTTTGATAAACTCCCGAAAGCCGAACAGGAAAAGATATTCCCCGAAGCGCTCCGCCGCGAAGCTTTCGGAATCACAGGTTTTACGCTGCCGACGCTCTATCGCTTTGTAACGAGCGAAAAAGGCCGCGCTGCCTCGCTCCATCCTTTTATGAAAGGGCACTACATGGGAAGCGGCCAGGCTCATAAAGTGCTTGAAGAAGCGGGACTGGACGGCGAAAGCCAGTATAAAGCGGTTATGAAAATTGTTAGGAGCTAGAAATAAGTGGCCTTACAATACGAAATGGCTCTTCAAATAGCAAAGATGGCGCCTAGAACTGACGCGCCGCTGGCCGTACTATCTTTCTGACCAATTCAAGCGCGCCACATCCAGTGTTGTATTGAATATTGCGGAAGGAAATGGCAGGTTATCTCCAAAAGAGAGGAGAAGATTTTTCAATTAATTCTTCCATCTTTTTGTCCGATATTTTTCGAACTTGCATCATCTCTTTGTTTATCAGATTTTGCATAAATGAACTAAAAATACTTCGCCGCCAAATAAATAAACAGCAACCCAAGCGATATATATAATATTTTTCTGATAAAATTATCGCAGACCGATTACTCCCGTTGTGACTCCCTCCAAATCAAATGGCGTGCCGTCATCTTGGTAATCATAAAATAGATTATCATCCGGCGAAAGGGGTTTATCATACTGCGGATCCAAAACCAGTTCTCTCGTTTCTGAATCCGTAAGGCGAACATAATTGGGAATCCCTTTGCCGGCATGAGCATAATCATAATCCGTAAATTTGCTGACGACAGCCCATGCCTCCCTAGCAGCTGCCTCCTTATTTATCTTCCCGGCGATTAATTTATCATAAACGGGCCTGATTCTTTCTTCAAGGAATTTTGTCAGGCGTTTGTCCCTGAAATCCACTATAATCATCTTTCCTTTGCGGGAAACATTGCATGCCCCCTGCTTAAATTGCGGTTCAGAAGATCTCACAAATTGCTGATTTAATTTTCTATTGGATTCGGAGCCGTTTCGCCTGCTAATTGCTACTATATCCTTTGGATCGATAATCCTTGAAGCGCCAGTATCGTCAGTAAAGCGGAATTTCCATTCTTCACCGACTAAAACGCGCTCAATGGAACCAACATATTTACCTGCCTCGAGCCTTCCCTCTCCGCGAACAAAGATTTCAACGGGTTCGGATTCTATAGGGCGTTCGCTTACAGTGCCAACAGGAACGACCATGGACTTACTCATAATTGGATCTGCCTCAGAATCAATTGGGGGCCCTTTGGCTTCTTCAACGCGGGGATAGGTGCCTTCAATTTCAACTGATTTAACATCCACAATCTCACCGCTTCTGTCGCGCTTGGTCGGAG
This sequence comes from Deltaproteobacteria bacterium, assembly GCA_016180865.1. GTDB lineage: Bacteria > UBA10199 > UBA10199 > 1-14-0-20-49-13 > JACPAJ01. Next base: position 316 of record JACPAJ010000002.1, on the reverse strand, counting down.
CATCATACTTCGGCCTTTGGAATGGCAATGACACGGCCAGTTTTTTCCGTCCGATTAAAATAACATCTCCGTCCAGAAGCTCTGCAGACCTCCCTTTTTTAATCGCAAGCGCTCTTTCTCCGCGCTGAATAAAAGTTCCGTTCGATGAATTTTCATCGACAATATAATATTTTTCATCTTTTCTAATAATTTTAGCGTGATTTTTAGAAGCCAGCGGATCATCTATGGAAATATCGGCCGCCTGCGACCTGCCTATCCTAATCTCGGGAAGAAATTGAAGGGTAAAATGATAGGTTTCACCGTCAAGGGTCAGAGA